>JAQBOY010000265.1 GCA_028287805.1 Mucilaginibacter sp. | reverse complement strand
AATAAGGAAGGTATTAAGAGCCAGTGGCTGGATGTTCGCGGCTATATCCATACTGATAATACCTACCGCGAAGGTGTGGTGCAGTGGGATAAAACTACGCACAGCATTCAACAGGGCATCCCTCAGCTTTTAGCAAAAGGCATTGTAGTAACACAGGGATTTTTAGGCGGCACTTCAGAGAATTTTACTACCACATTGGGCCGTGAGGGCTCTGATTATACTGCATCTATATTTGCGGCAAGCCTGGGCGCCGAATCGGTAACAACCTGGAAAGATGTTCCGGGGGTGTTAAACGCCGATCCAAAGCTTTTTGAAGATACAGTGAAATTTGATGAGCTAACGTACACCGAGGCTATTGAAATGACCTATTACGGCGCGTCTGTTATTCATCCCAAAACCATAAAGCCTCTTCAAAACGCCAAAATACCTTTGTTGGTTAAGCCATTTAATGATCCGGATGCACCTGGTACCGTTATTAAGGAGAACGCTGCTAATGAGTTTAAAAAACCGGTGATCATTATTAAGCAAAATCAGGTACTGCTTTCTTTATCCGCTAAAGATTACTCCTTTATATCTGAAAGTCATTTAAGTGATATTTTCAGCCTGTTAGCCAAAAATCATATAAAGGTAAACCTGATGCAAACTTCGGCCCTCAGTTTCTCTGTTTGCTTTGATTGGAATGAAGAGCAGTTTAACAAGCTACTTAAGAGCTTTTATAACGATTATAACGTAAAGTATAATAATGAATTAACGCTCATAACACTTCGGCATTATCAATTAAGATCATTAAAGGAACTTACGCTTAATAAAACCGTACTGTTAGAACAAGTGAGCAGGAATACAGCGCAATTGCTGGTGAAATGAGTTAGTTAGCGTTTGAGATAATAAATACTTTTATCACATTCCCGCCTTTATACTTCTGTATGGCCTTTCGGGGTCATCGCTGCTATACATAGTTAATACACCATTTTTTATGGTGCAATAATCTCCTTTAGGGCTTATAATTAACTTTTGAACACCATTATGGGTAACTTCCAGCGGCTGGGTGGCTGATACTATCTTTCCGGCGGTATCTAACTCTAAAATATATACATGACCCTCTTTCGTACTGTCCTTGTAAACAACGCTTACTGTTTTAGTATCGTCATCAATAAATTTCCCTACCAGGGTTTTATCTGCCATATCCTTAGGGTCAATGGAAAGTAAATGCTTTGCCTGCTGAGCTGTGAAGCCATTAAACTCAAAACTTAACCAGTTATCGTGCAAATCTTTCACGGTATCGTTTGCGGTCACCTTTCGTGCATCATGATAAGCAGCAGTAGCATAAACTACAATACCGCCCGCATTTTTGTAACTGTTGCCGGGTAATAAATAGTTGATCTGTAAATTATCATACTTTGAGCTATCCTTTTTAATTTTAGACGCTATAGCCACCAGTTGCTGTTTATTTAATCTGCCATATACCTGCACATCAAATTGAGTACCTGCGTTAGTTTTAGTAGCTTTCAAAATAACATAGGGTGATGTTGGCTTATCACTGCAGCCTGCTAATATTAATAAAAGAAAGGGAATAAGTTTTTTCATGAAATTACTTCGTGGTGGTGTAACCAGTCTGCAAAAATAGGCATTTTAGATGTATCCGGATATTTTAGATCAATTAGGTTCAACTCCAATCAGTTATATTTGAATATGAAAGCTAAACAAACGTTAAAAGACGCCATACTAATTATCCTCGGAATATTATCAGCCGGAATGGGATTAAAAGGGTTTTTATTATCCAGCCATTTTATTGATGGCGGAGTTACGGGTATCTCCATGCTTTTAGCCAATATATTCGGTTTCCCAATCTCCATACTGATCTTTATACTAAACGTTCCGTTTTTATGGTTAGGCTATCGTAAATTAGGGCTCATCTTCGCCATTAAAAGTACATTAGCCATAGGCGGGCTTTCACTTTGCCTGGCATTTATTAACTTTCCGGATGTTACACCTGATAAATTACTTACCGCTGTTTTTGGAGGCGTATTTATAGGATCAGGAATAGGCCTGGCTATGCGTGGCGGCGCGGTACTTGACGGAACAGAAATTGCGGCCCTGCTGGTTAGCAAAAAAACACAAATAATGAAAGTTAGCGATGTAGTATTAATACTCAATGTGGTTATATTTGGTACAGCCGCGTTTTTTATAAGTATTGAATCAGCGCTTTACTCTATACTCACCTACCTGGCAGCCTCAAAAATGATTGATTTTATTTTAAATGGTATTGAGCAATACACCGGGGTAACCGTAATATCTGTTTACAGCGAAGCTATCAGGAAATCAATCACTGAGAATCTTGGTCGGGGTGTAACAGTTTACCAGGGAAAAAGCGGCTATGGTAAAGATGGCCAGATCAATGATCCGCGCGATATTATTTTTACCGTAGCAACCAGGTTTGAAATACCGTCATTAAAACAAACTATTTTAAAAATAGACCCGCGTGCTTTCATTGTTCAGCAAAGCATTGATGATACTACCGGTGGTTTGCTTAAAAGAAAAGGAATGCATTAATGAAAAATA
This sequence comes from Mucilaginibacter sp., assembly GCA_028287805.1. Lineage (GTDB taxonomy): Bacteria > Bacteroidota > Bacteroidia > Sphingobacteriales > Sphingobacteriaceae > Mucilaginibacter. Next base: position 265 of record JAQBOY010000265.1, on the reverse strand, counting down.
CAGTTTGTCACAAATAAAGGCCGCCCTGAAGCGGCCTTTAAATATCATCAGCTATTACATACTTTCTACACCAGCGTATTGCAACATTAAATCCACCTTTCCATCTTTATTAAACATCCATACTTCATGTGTACGTGATTTAACCTGCTTCCCATTTTTATCAGTATATTCTTCGGTTCCCCAAACACAAACCACATTTTGATTCTTGTCTGTACTTTTTACACTCAGCCAGGCATCTACAGTCACTTTATAATTCTGTATTGAG
>JAQBOY010000262.1 GCA_028287805.1 Mucilaginibacter sp. | reverse complement strand
CCTTTAAATAATACCCACTCAACCAAGGTTGAATGTATGTGTTTGGTAGTTTCTGCAAGATGTTTCATGTGACCGATGTATTCAATTGTTGTGCCTGTTTCTCTTTATCAGACTATGGGTACAAATTTATGTTTAATTGTATCCTTAATATTACTTAATCAATCATTTGATTAAGCAATGACCATCCGTTTACTTTTATATGACTTACAGCCTATATGACTTGCAGGGGTATACAAAACAAAACCCCTGTCTATAATAATAGACAGGGGTTTTTATTAAGTTAATGGTCTTTAGTTATCAGTCAAAACAGCCTTTATTAAGGACTCAAGACTATGAACTTAGGACTTGAATGGATTACATCATACCACCCATACCACCGCCACCCATTGGAGCAGAAGCAGGAGCATCTTCAGGATCATCAGCCAATACGCATTCTGTTGTTAACAACATAGCTGCAATTGAAGCTGCGTTTTCTAAAGCTACACGGCCTACTTTAGTAGGATCAATAACACCTGCACCAATTAAATTTTCATATTTATCAGTACGTGCATTATAACCGTAATCACCTTTACCTTCTTTTACTTTTTGTACTACAATTGAACCTTCGATACCTGCATTTTCGCAAATTTGACGTAAAGGCTCTTCAATTGCACGACGGATAATTTGGATACCAGTGTTTTCGTCTTCGTTTTCACCTTTCAAATTAGTTAAGGCTGCAACCGCGCGGATGAAAGCAACACCACCACCTGCAACTATACCTTCTTCAACAGCGGCACGGGTTGCATGTAAAGCATCGTCAACACGATCTTTCTTCTCTTTCATTTCAACTTCAGTAGCTGCGCCTACATATAATACGGCAACACCACCTGATAATTTAGCTAAACGCTCCTGTAATTTCTCACGATCATAATCAGAAGTTGTTGACTCAATTTGAGATTTGATCTGGTTTACACGGGCTTTTATTTCTTCAGATTGACCACTGCCATTAATTACAGTAGTGTTATCTTTATCAATAATAATTTTTTCAGCAGTACCTAAGTAGGTTAGGTCAGCATTTTCAAGTTTGAAACCTCTTTCTTCTGAAATTACTGTACCACCTGTTAAAATAGCAATATCTTCCAGCATAGCTTTACGACGATCGCCAAATCCAGGTGCTTTAACAGCAGCAACTTTCAGTGAACCACGAATTTTGTTAACTACCAGGGTAGCTAATGCTTCGCCATCCAAATCTTCAGCTATAATTACTAAAGGCTTGCCGGTTTGAACTTGTTTTTCCAATATTGGCAACAGCTCCTTCATTGAAGAAATCTTTTTGTCATAGATCAGGATATATGGATTTTCCAATTCGGCTTCCATTTTATCTGCGTTGGTTACAAAGTATGGAGAAAGATAACCACGGTCAAACTGCATACCTTCAACAGTTTTAACTTCAGTTTCAGTTCCTTTTGCTTCTTCAACAGTAATTACACCGTCTTTACCAACTTTAGCCATTGCTTCTGCAATTAATGAACCGATGATCTCGTCATTATTAGCTGAAATAGAAGCAACTTGTTTAATTTTATTATTGTCTTCGCCAACTGTTTGTGATTGTTCTTTTAAATTAGCAACAACAGCAGCAACAGCTTTGTCAATACCACGTTTTAAATCCATTGGGTTAGCACCGGCGGCTACGTTTTTTATGCCTGCAGTAACAATAGCTTGTGCTAAAACAGTAGCAGTAGTAGTGCCATCACCTGCAATATCAGCGGTTTTTGAGGCTACTTCTTTAACCATTTGAGCGCCCATGTTTTCTAAAGAATCTTTTAATTCGATTTCTTTAGCTACAGTTACACCGTCTTTTGTAATAATTGGTGAACCAAACTTTTTATCAATAATCACATTACGGCCTTTAGGACCTAATGTTACTTTAACCGCGTTAGCTAAAATATCCACGCCTCTTTTTAGAGCGTCGCGTGCTTCAACATTGTATTTAACTTGTTTTGACATGTTTTTAATTTTTAAATTAATGATTTATTGAATTATTGAGTTAGTGATGATCGGATGCAAATTCAATAATACACTCCTTCGATCCTTCAATAATTATTAAATAACTGCGAAAATATCAGATTCACGCATAATCAGGTATTCTTTACCATCAACAGTAATTTCTGTACCTGCATATTTACCATATAAAACTTCGTCACCTACTTTATAGGCCATAGGAATAAGGTTGCCTGATATATCAGCATATCTACCGGGACCAACGGCTACAATTGTACCTTTTTGTGGTTTTTCTTTTGCGGTATCCGGAATGATAATACCTGATGCAGTCTTTTCTTCTGCAGCAGCAGCTTCAACAACTACTCTGTCTGCGCTGGGTTTAATGTTTAATGACATAGTTATTATAATTTTAGTTTATTAAAAGTTTGTTATTGCTTGCTTTGCAACATCAATTATGCCAAGGAAATAAAACTGCTGTTATTGGCATATTTTCCTGTTGTAATGTCAGATTTATGTAATGAGGTTAATTTAAAATTTATGAAGACTTAAACTCCCAATGCCATCATGTCAGTACCTGCTTTTACAAATAAGGCTTTGGAAAATTCCAAAGCCTTATTTTATATTTTTAGTCCCAATAGCAATTGGGATTATTAGGAATGAGGATTAAATTATTTTTTAGCAGGAGCTTGCTGAGGAGGCACACTACCAGGCAAAGTAAGAGGGGCCGATGCAGGTGTGTTAGCAGGAGCCTGTAATGATTTTTTTACCTGGTTATCATATTGTGAATCAGCTTTTGATGAACCGCCTTTTACTACCACATTAATCATCATTGCTAAAACCATTAAACTAATAGCCAGTATCCAGGTTCCTTTTTCTAAAAAATCACCTGTCTTTTGTACACCCATTAATTGGGATTGGCTTGAAAAATTGGAAGTTAAACCTCCACCTTTAGGATTTTGGATTAACACAATAAGTCCTAACAGCGCACATACAATAATCACGAGGATCAATAAAACTATATACATTTCTTTATATTAATTGGGTTTCTTTTCTAACTGTTCAATTTGACTTGCAAAGTAAAGGCTTTTTTCCGGGAATTTCAACATCAATTTTTTATAAGCTAATATAGCTTTTTGATAAAGCATCTGTTCGGTATAAATACGTGCCAGCGTTTCGGTTATCAATTCTTCGCGATCCTCAGAGCTCTTTTTGGCTTTATTTTCATTATCCAGCTTACCTCCGCTTGGATGTTTTATCTGGGGTTCAGCCTCAATAAACCGTTTGATGATCTTATCTTCTTTTCGCTCAATTACAGGCTCGTTACTTTTTGCTGCGGTGCTGCGTTCTAATTCTTCAATTGCATTTAAATTAAAAATATTTTCAACATATTGATGCTGTAATTCATCCGCCGCGTTTTTTTTTACTGCCGGAGTAGCTGCGATAGCCTGAGTATCTGAACTATGGATATACGGCTGATATATACCGGCATGTTCTTTACGTGTCTTATCAAGCCACCACATAAAACTATATGGCAATTTCTCATCGTAATACCGGGATACCCCCTGCTTTTCATCAGCGGCGGAACCGGTACTTCCCTCCTTATCAGTTACAGAAACCGCTGCTTTACTTTCGGTATCTTCTTCTTTTGTAGTAAAAGCAGTATCAAATACAAAATGATCAGCAGGCGGGATTTCACTTACTGTTTCTTCAAGAACTTCATTTTCATCATTAACGGTATTTACCGGCCCCGAGTTAAAAGTTGCTAACTGTTCCAGGTTAATATCTTCAATGCTTACAATCTCGTCATATATCTCATCCTCAATATCCTGGTGAAAATACTCAGGTTCATGTGCAACAGCATGCTCTGGTTCTTTATTTTCAGCAGAAGTATTAGTTGCAGGCTCATTATATGTGCTATCAACGGCACTGGTTTCCGTAACTTCAGTTGGCAGATAATGTGCTGCGGCATCCTCTTCTGCAGCAAAATCCTGCTGCTCATCTGCTGATGTTTCCGTTAAATATCCGTTGGTTTCAACCGGCTGGTTATTTTCAATATCAGCTTCCTCCGCAGTAAAATCCAGCGTCTTGCTTTCGGATGTGGTTTCCGAAACAGATTTAGCTGCCTGAAGACATAAAGGCGAATCCACCCAAACAATCTGTTCTGAGTTTACAACGGGTAAACTATCGGGCGCATTAAATATCTTATATAAAATAGCCGGATTAAAATAAACTGCTGCATGCTGTACATTTTTCTCATCACCTTTAGCAGTAAGCAAGGCCCTTAAAATGCCGCTTTGCGGAAATTCATTAACAAACGATTGTATATTTAGCGCATAAGCATATTTGGCATCAGCCGGGTTGGCTAATACGTTCAATAATTCCACATTCTCCTTATTAACTAAATGTTCCACGCGGTTGAATCTACAAAATGGTTACCAATTATTAAAAGCCTTATTAAAAATATCATCTATCAGTTGCTTATTTATAGCCAGTATCAATGATTGTTCCTGGGATGAAATATCGCCTGTAAAATTCATTGTTTTGGTAAATGACTGGTCAAAATCTAATTTTTTATTGGCATCATAAACAAATTTCACATTTACCGTGATCGATAATACAGATGCACCTGCAATTGGCGCTACATTATTATTGGTGGCCTGTATAGAAATTGGCGCAATACGATAATCTGTAATAGCCCCTGTCATCCGGGCATCTCCTTCGCCAGTTACAATGCTTAAACGTGTGGTTGACCGTATCCGTTCTTTTAACGCTTCCGTAAATTGCTGGCTTAAATTACTCACCACTAATTGCGCGTTATTTTCAAAAAAGCCAATATTGATCGTTTTTAATTCTGGCGGAATTGATGCACTTTTTAAAGTATAGCAGCCCGGGCAAATTAAAATAAAAACACTTATTGTTAATAAAACCCCAAATAACCTTTTATTCTTCATCTATAAATTTAATTCTTTTATCTTCCTGTACAATGTTCTTTCTGATATCCCCAGTTCATTAGCCGCTAACTTACGTTTGCCCTTGTGCTTTTTCAACGCTTTACGTATGAGGTCTGATTCTTTTTCAATCAGTGACAGAGATTCCTCTACCTCTTCCGCATCATGAGTTATATTGTAATTGTTATTGTTGTTATTATTAACGGGCTGCTGTAAGGTTAATTGTGCCTCCTGGTTTCCCGGCAATTCAATATCACGGTATAATTGTTTTAAGGTTTGCGAGCTATTAATATGTCCGGGAGTAACACCTCCGTTTTCTATCATCTCGGCAACCAGTTTTTTCAGCTCAATCATGTCACGCTTCATATCAAACAGGACCTTATATAAAATATCCCGCTCTGAAAAATCCTCTTTATGCTGATTATCAATCCGCATAGGCAGGTTTCTGCCTGTTGCCTCATGAGGGATATAAGTAAGCAATGTTTGCGCGGTAATTATACGGTCTCTTTCTAATACAGCGAGTTGTTCTGCCATGTTTTTCAACTGACGCACATTACCCGGCCACGAGTAGTTAATTAATACCTGCTGCGCATCCTCATCCAACTGTATGGGTGGAGTGCGGTATTTATCGGTAAAATCAGCGGTGAATTTTCTAAAAAGCAGGTAAATATCTTCTTTCCTGTCGCGCAGGGGCGGTATACGCAGGGGCACCGTATTTAAACGATAGTACAGGTCCTCCCGGAATTTTCCGTTTTTAACAGCCTCGTATACGTCAACATTAGTTGCCGCTATCACCCGCACATTGGTTTTTTCAACCTTTGATGAACCTACTCTTATATATTGGCCCGATTCCAATACCCGCAATAAACGGGCCTGTGTACCTAACGGCATTTCTGCTATTTCATCCAAAAATATAGTACCGCCATTTACGGTTTCAAAATAGCCTTTACGCTCACCTACCGCGCCTGTATAAGATCCTTTTTCATGTCCAAAAAGCTCTGAATCTATTGTGCCTTCGGGTATAGCGCCGCAATTCACCGCAATAAACGGCCCATGCTTACGCGGGCTCATTTGATGAATAATATGGGAGAACACTTCTTTACCACTACCGCTTTCGCCTGTAATTAAAACAGAAATATCTGTTGGCGCTACCTGGTTGGCAATAACTATAGCACGGTTCAGTAAAGGTGAATTACCTATAATTCCAAAGCGTTGTTTTATTTCTTGTACTTCCATTATTTTTAGTGAGTGGTTGACTGAGCTGATTAAGTGAGTGGTTATTAACCTACATCAACTATCACCCTATCAACCTAATCTAACTTAATCCACTATTCTTCCTATCAACGTAGCCGTGGTGCTTTTCTCTGCCAATACATTAACATACTGGCCTGGTTTATAACGTTCATCTACCGGGAAAACTACCATCGCATTCTGATCGCTCCTTCCGCAATAGTCTTTGGCAGATTTTTTAGAGAACCCTTCTATCAAAACCTTTTGCACTTTACCTACCTGTGCCTGCAAACGAATAAAGGAATGTTCCTGTTGTTTAGCTACTATTTCCTGCAAACGTTTTAGTTTTACATCTTCCGGTATATCATCTGCATAACGCTTGGCAGCTAAAGTTCCCGGCCTTTCCGAATACATAAACATGTAGGCAAAGTCATATTGAACATAATCCATCATGCTTACTGTTTCTTTATGTTCTTCTTCTGTTTCGCTGCAAAACCCGGTGATCACATCGGTTGAAACAGCGCACTCAGGTATAATACGGCGTATAGCATCTATCCTGTTAATATACCACTCCCTGTCATAAGTACGGTTCATCAGCTCCAAAATTCTGCTGTTACCTGATTGTACCGGCAGGTGAATATAATTGCAAATATTATCGTATTTATTAATAGTATGTAAAACCTCATCCGTAATATCCTTAGGGTGCGAAGTTGAAAAACGTACCCGCAGGTCAGGACTAATCAGGGCCACCATTTCTAACAGGTTGGCAAAGTTGGTTGTCTTAGCCTCACCCCTGCCCTCTCCAATGGAGAGGGAGTTTGAAATTTCTCCTTGCTGATCAGAACCTTCTCCAAAGGAGAGGACTTTTTTATTTTCCTCAACTACATCAGAACCCTCTCCTTTGGAGAGGGCAGGGTGAGGCTGGGAACCACTCCACTTATACGAGTCAACATTCTGTCCCAATAGGGTAACTTCACGATACCCACGGTTAAACAGATCTGTACATTCATTAACAATAGAAAACGGATCACGGCTTCGCTCACGGCCACGGGTAAACGGCACCACACAAAATGAGCACATATTATCGCAACCACGCATAATAGATACAAAGGCGTTAATGCCATTGCTGTTTAAGCGTACCGGGCTGATGTCGGCATAAGTTTCCTCGCGAGACAGTAAAACGTTAACCGCTTTCTGCCCGCTATCAACCTGGTCAATTAAGTTAGGCAGGTCACGGTAAGCATCAGGGCCAACCACTACATCAACTAATTTTTCCTCTTCTAAAAATTTCGCTTTCAACCGCTCGGCCATACAACCCAGCACACCAACCACCATTCCGGGGTTTTTTACTTTCGCTACCTTAAATTCTTTTAAGCGATTACGAACACGTGTTTCTGCATTTTCGCGTATGGAGCAGGTATTAATAAAAATAACATCTGCATTAGTAAAATCTGTCGTAGTTTCAAACCCCTTTTCTGCTAAAATAGAAGCAACTATCTCACTATCAGAAAAGTTCATAGCACAGCCATAACTTTCGATATATAGTTTACGACCATTGTTTTTTCCAACCGGTTCCAATACCAACGCCTCGCCTTGTCTGCTCTCATCGTGTACTTTATCCGGAATAACCAAATCCATCATTTTAAAAATTTGAACTGCAAAAATACATAAACTTTTAATATTGAGTGACAGATTGGCAGGAATTAAACAAAAACTCTGTTGCTACGTTGTAAAATTAACAATGACAGTGCCTTCCAATCATTCTGATAAAAAATCCATACGTATATGGCCTATTGTTTTATTGGCTATTCTATTCATAATGGGTGGTACAGGCTATTTTTTTTACAGGCATTATGTTTCAGGAAATAAGTGGAAGCCGCTATTACAACAAAAGCTGAAGGAATTGGTGTTAAACGCTACCGATAGCTTGTATCATATTGAATACTCCGATTTTGATTTAAATATTACATCAGGTAATGCTACCCTTTCTGATTTTAAGCTCATTCCTGATTCTGCCGTATATCAAAAATTAGTGGCGCAAAAAAAAGCGCCCGATAACCTGTTTACGTTAAGTGTGAAAAAGCTGAGCATAAAAAATGTAGGTGCACGTAAGGCTTATGAGGAAAAAATATTAAATATTGACAATATCACTATCGAAAACCCTAACCTGGTTATTGTAAATAAACGTTATACATTTAATGATACCGTAAAAGTTGGCAAGCCTAAAACACCTTATCAAATTATCAAAAAGATATTTAAACAACTACGTATTGATTCTATAGCTTTAAAAGACATAAGCGTACAGTATATTAATAAAAGCAACCCGGCAACTAAGCTAACCGCTTTAAAACATCTGGATATTGATATATTAAATGTGATGATTGATTCTTTATCCGCCCGGGATACCAGCCGGTTTTACTATACTAAAGGCATCAATATCACCTTACATGATTATAAAATAGCAACCCCGGATAGCTTATATACCATTACTTCAAAACAGATCTTTTTTTCAACTTCCCAAAGAGAAATTATATTAGACAAAACATCCTTAACACCAAGGTATAACCCTACTGATTTTTATCGTAAAAAAGGTGAGTCCGGCGATATATTTACCTTGAAATTTAACAGAATAGGCATCAACAATATTGATCTGCAGCGTTTTTTACGAGATCAAAAATTATATGCCGGTATAATGGATATATCCAATTCAAGTGTAAAGATCTACAGCAACAACGCCTATAAGGGTAAAAAATCAATCAAAATTGGCAAAGACCCTCACCAGGCACTACAGAAAGTTGCGCTCGACATGAAGTTAAGCCGGTTAAACATTAAAAATACGGATATTATTTATTCAGAAACTGATGCCACTACGCTGGCAACCGGCATTATTTCTTTTAAAAACACCAATGGTTATATTTTAAATGTTACTAATGATGATGACGTAAAAAGGGTTAATAATTTTATGACGGCACATATTAAAACCAGTTTCATGAATGTAGCTCCGTTACAGGTAAATTTTAAATTTAATCTTACGGCAAAAAATGGGGCCTTCAATTATTCGGGCACATTAGGAAGTTTTAATGGCAGGGTATTAGACAAATTAGTAAAACCGCTGGCGCTTGTACATGTACAATCTGCAGATATAAAACGCCTAACCTTTAATGTAAATGCCAATAATTACAGCGGAAAAGGGAATTTGCAGTTTTATTATAAAAATTTAAGCGTGGAGTTACTGAAAAAGGCAGATGGTAAAACACAATTACAAAATCAGGGATTAATATCAACGCTGGCCAACGCGTTAATTATTAAAAATGACAATCCGGATAATAAAGGAAATTTCAGGCCCGGGCCTATTAATCTGAAACGCGAGCCAACAGTATCATTTTTCAGCTTTCTTTATAAAGCTTTGCTTGATGGATTAAAGCCAAGTGTTGGTTTTGACAAAAAAACAGAAAATACAGTTAGCAAGGTGGTTGTTAAAGTTAGTACCTTGGTTGATCAATTTAATAAATTTAAAGCTAAACGAAAGCAAAAAAAGGAAGACCGCCAGAAAAAGCGCCAGGCAAAAAAAAATGCAGAAGCACAAAAATAATTAGCAAGGAAAACGAATAACTATGGCGTTAAAATTTTTAAAGCATAAATGGCAAAAAGTTGTGTTTGCCACTTTTTCAACTATTATAGTTATCATACTTATAGCCGGTTTTTTTATAAACCGGTATTGGTCGCCCATATTGGCCGACAAAGTAAGAAATGTGGTTTTAAAGAGTAGCGATAGTTTGTATAAAGTTGATTTTTCATCTGCTGAATTACATGTATTGCAAGGTAAAATAGTTATTTTCAATATTACTTTAAAGCCCGATACTGCCATTTACAACCTACGAAAAAAGCAAGGACTGGCACCAAATAATTTAGTGGAGCTACAGGTAAAGCGACTGGTAATAAAACAAATGCATCCTTTTAAATTATATTTTAAACATATATTGGATATAGGGCAAATATCTTTAAGCGCACCCGAAGTACATATTAGTTACCAGCTAAATCATACAAAAGATACAACAACAAAAGACCATCGTACAGCCTGGCAAAAGGCGTCAAAGAGCCTGCATTCTATACATGTAGGAGATATTTTTTTAAATGATGTAAAATTCAGATACGATGACTATTCAGGTCATAAGCTTGCCATATCAGAACTGAAAGAAATGAACCTGCATGCCAATGATCTGCTCATAGATTCGGCTACGCAAACAGACAGGTCACGGTTACTTTACTGTAAAGATATTGTAACAGAGCTTAATAATTATACCGGCAAAGCTCCTAATGGTTTATATACCTACACTGTAAGGCACCTTAAGCTTTCATCGTTAAAATCACAGTTAAATGCTGAGGGCGTCACCTTATCAGCTATTAATACCGGAAGGTTTTTTGAAAAGAGTAATAAGGATAGATATATAGCGCATTTAGATACCTTACAACTCAACAACTTTGATTTTTTAAGCTATCATAAATACAGGATCTTTTCGGCGTCCAGCTTAATATTTAATCGTGGCACTTTCGCTTTATTCAGTAATCCCAATGGCCCGCAAACGCAAAAAGACAAGATAGGAACGTTTCCTAATTTTGTGTTGTCGAATATGAAAATTGATCTGAAGATCGATACTATTTTAGTCAGGCACATCAATGTTACCTACACAGAAACTAATCGCAAATCAAAACAAACAGGAACTATTACCTTCAATAACACCAGCGGGCGCTTTTTAAATGTAACCAACAATAAAACAGCCTTACAAAAAAATAATAGTTGCACGGTGCAGCTAAACAGTTATTTCATGAACCGTGGAAAGCTAAACCTGTTTCTTGATTTTAATTTGACAGATAAACTGGCAGCATATCGCTATAAAGGCACACTGGGAGAAATGGATTTAAAAGCAGTTAACGAGGCTACAATGCCACTGGCTATGGTTAAAATAAACTCCGGAACCCTTAAAAAATTGGATTTCAATTTTAAAGCCAATAGCAAAATTGCCAACGGCAAGGTTACGGTTTTATATAATGATCTTAAAGTAACTATTTTAAAAGCAGATACAGATAATGAAAATTTAAAAAGAATGCGCATAGCATCTTTATTTGCGAACATATTTATTATTAAACATAACAATCCGGATCAGGATGGTGAAGTGCCCAGGTCATTCAATGTGGCCTATCTGCGGCCAATAAACTCCCCGTTTTTTAAATTTACATGGAAGTCGTTACTTACCGGCATTAAACCATGTGTAGGTTTTGATAAAAAAACCCAGGAAGTTACGGCTGCAATGGTGAGTAAAAGCGCCATCAATAAACAAAACCGAAAAATAAAGCGCGAACAACGAAAGTTACGCAGGGCAGAACGCCGCGAAAAAAGGGCCGCGAAAAGCATGCTAAAAAATAGTCAAAAGGATCAGGGAATGACTAATCCCTAAATCAGCTTATCAAGTTATTACAGCATTCATGCAACTTTTAATAAATAATTACATCTTATTATTTGAACAATAGATATTTTAAAAAATAGATCATGAAAAAAATTCATATTATCCTGTTTACCGTACTATTAGTTACTGCGGCAACTTTTAACGTTTCGGCACAAACAGAACAAACCCGGCAAGTATCCAATTTTAACGGCATAGCTTCGTCCGGGCCGTTTAATGTACATGTAAAAATTGATGGTACCGAAAGTTTAAAACTTACTGGCGATGCAGATATCATTAGCGAAATTGAAACAATAGTTGAAAACGGCAAATTAGAGATCAAATTTAAAAGGCCACATGAATGGGGACGCAGCCATGTTGGAAAAGTTGATATATACGTAACTGCAAAATCACTTTCTACAATAGCTAATGCAGGTTCGGGCAATATTAACATTGATGGGGCACTACGTGGCGACGAAGTAAAATTGGTAGTAAGCGGTTCGGCAAACATTACAACAGCTGTTAAATCAGAAGCGCTTCGTACCGTAATAAGCGGTTCAGGATCTATTAATATTAAGGGCACTTCAAATAACACCAATATTGTAATCAGCGGATCGGGTGAACTTAAAGGAAAAGAATTTAAAACAGGTTCAGCATCCGTAGTTATCACCGGTTCGGGCAATGCTTATATTATTGCTGATAAAACCCTGTCTGCTCATATTGTAGGGTCAGGAAGCCTTGTTTATGCAGGCAACGCAACCGTTAGTGATGTTAAAACAGTAGGTTCTGGCAGTGTTACTAAAG
>JAQBOY010000256.1 GCA_028287805.1 Mucilaginibacter sp. | reverse complement strand
GAATACGGACATATGTGGTCTGCCTTATTGACCATATCCCCCGCGGTCTCATCTTTCAACTCTGATACAAAACATATTATATTAACTTTAAATACTATATATTTTGTATTAAAAATTAGTATTGCTATTAAATTGTTACAACCGGTCTGCTATAGTTGATAACTCCTTTTGCGAAGGTCTTTTTAATGCGGTGGCAACATATAACACAGCAGCCTGCGCCTGGCATAGATGGTGGACTTACTTAAGCACCTCCCCCATACACAACCATATTTAATTAACTGATTGTAAAACCTGCATTTCAAGCTTATAGAGCCAATATAAGGCAATAAAAAAAGCCACTTCAATTAAGAAGCAGCTTTAATGTTTGTGCGCCCACCCGGGCTCGGACTATTATAACTTGAATTAATCTTGGCCAGGTTGGTACATTCTTTTTTCAACGGGTTGATAATATTCATTCAAGTTTTCTGGTACCCTGGCATTATAACCCAAAACCTGCCTTAAATATTCATTCAACCCCTCGCCAAAGGTATAGCCTAATGCCCTGGGGTAATCAAGTTGTTGCTTAAAGAACGGACGGGTAAAGGCCATTGTAAGTGTCCGTCTTTTCCCATCAGTATTATTTTTTCCGGCGGCATGCCATAAGTTGGAATCAAACAAAATAATACTGCCTTTTCTTACTATGGCACGTTCAGCATTATTGTAAAAATAATCAACTTCTGGCTTATCATCTCGTTTATGAGAACCTGATAGCAAATAGGTTGCTCCATTTTCAAGAGTAAAATCATCTAAAATAACCATCATTTGGATCATGATCTTAAAATCTCCTGTAAAGCCTCTTATATCTCTATGGATATTCTGCACATATGGTTTATCATCTTTTAAATTGATTACCGCTCCTAATGAATTTAAGATGTAATTTCCTTTTAAAAAATGCCTTATCTGACTTTCACAATATTTTTGTTCAAGAAATTTAAAAGTAAAAATATCTCTTTCTACCAAATGGTGAAGGGTTCCGTTCATGTTTGCGCCTATCCCATTAGCAATTTGAATTTCGCGTCTTACCTCATAGGTTTTTACTAATGAATTAGTAATTTCTTCAATAAAATCAGCATCCATTGCATCTTCATATACAATCCAGCCATAATCCGCCATTACTTGATCAAAGGTAGCTAAGTCAGCATTGGCGTAAGGAAATTTATTTTTCATGTTATTAATTGGTCAAGGTTAATTTAAAAAGCAGTGGTTTCTATGTCTGAAATATAAGCTTGTGTATTTCTTTTTGGCTGACGATATAATGGAAAATAATTAGATCCACCATTTATATCCACTCCGGCTTTTAAAACAAGTTCATTATAAGCAAGATCATCATTAATGTAACACCATATGCGGTCTTTTACCTGCAAATCTGAGAAATACCTTTTGAATGTAAAAAGAGAATCTTCCTTGCCGCCTACACCGCCACCAAGGTGGAAGATTTTTTTTCCAAGCCTTCTTCCAATCATACTTATTTCGTCTGTTAATAGTTTACTTGGAGATTCTTTCAAATATTCAGGAGATGTTGCCGAAAGATGATTTCTAATAATACTATCTGACAATAACAGGAGTGCACCACAAATAAGCTCTGATCCATCATAAATAAGAAGAAGTTTATTTTCAAAATACTCCACATTAAGAAGATTAGCGAAGTATTGTTCATCAAAATAATAATTTGGCGAGGCATTCACCCGATCCATATTCTTATAATACATTTCAATGAAATTTTTAATTCCCTCCTGACTGTTGAGCTCTTTGAGCTCATAGCCTTTTTCGCGCAATTTTCTTATTTGACGAGAAAGTCTTTTATCATATTTACTCCTTTGACCTTCAACAGACAATGAAAGATCCATATATAGGGTTGTTCCATTTTCCTGTAATCCACCAATGCTTTCCAATATATAATGCTGGTTTAGAAACGGATGCAGCCTTGAAAATATGCAAACCGCGTTCTCTTCCTTCATGAAATTTATAAATGCAATTTTAAAATGCGCAATTGTTAGTGCCGATAAACTTGAAAGATCAATATCAGATGTGGGTCCACAATAACCATAAGCAGATGTCATGTCAAAAAGTGAAGAATTTTCGATTTTTCTTTTTATCACTGGTAATGCAATGAAAAAATCCTCTTCCTTATATACAAATAGAAGAGGCTCTCCTTCTTTATTTAAAGAATGATAGTGCCAGGTATGGAAAATCTCATGTATTAATGACTTACCTATATAAGCATCCCACTCTTCTTTAGTTCGAATCGTAAAATTCTGGTGATACATAAATTTAATTTCAATTATTAATGATATTACACATCAGTTACATCATGATGCTTTGTTATGCAATAAAGCAGCTCGCGCTATGGATACGGGATATTTTCCTGATAAAATGAATGGAGTGGGTATATTATGCAGGGAACTACTGTTCAACTATTTGGTGAAGTGATAATAAAGAACACCAGTCTGCCACTTAGGTATACCTCCGTTAATGATAAGTAAAAAAATAGTATGGGGTTTAATTATATGGGAAACTATACTGGCATGAAAGCAATTAAGAATTAAAGGAGATATTTTACAGTATTGTAAACTTTACGTATCCTAAGCCGCCCCATTTCAAATAGTATGTATCTTTTTATATATAGTAATAGCAATCTTTTTTTCTGTATTCCGCGATAGCTAAATTGCTTAATGATCAGGTTAAAATCACTAATCATCTTCTCCATACGGGCTTCGTATCTGATCCCACTCCATAAACCACTAACATGAACACGGTAACAACTCATTACTTCGGGCATTACGTATATTTTACGGCCGGTATTAAATGTAGCATAAAGCTTTAATAGTTTATCGGCGGCAAAACAGTCAAAATACCATGGCTTTTGAAATAGCTGATGCACCTCAGGAATATTATGATATACTACTGTGGCTGTTTTTGTTTCCTCCTGTTTCCCTATAAGTAAGTCATGATAGCTATGCACCAATGGTAAAGGATTAGGATCAACATGTATAGTTTTCCCCTCTGTATCAACAACTCGTGTGTAGTGACAGCAAATGATATACTGAGGATTTTGCTCTAAAAAATCAACTTGCTTTTGTAGTTTGTGAGGATCTGTCCAGTAATCATCTCCATCACAAAGCGCAAGATATTTTCCTTTGCATGCTTTAACTGTATCGATCATGTTTTGATATGGGCCCACATTTTTCCCGGCTGAAATTACTTTGATTTTGGCCGGATATTTTTCTATAAATGATTTTAGCACCTCGGATGTTCCATCGGTAGAGTAGTCGTCACCAATAACAATTTCAAATTGAAAATTTGTTTGCTGCATTAAAAAGCTTTCAACGGTTTGGGTAATAAATTGCTTTTGATTGTAGGTTGTACAACAAACGCTAACCATCAAATCCTCCTTATCATAATACTTCATTTTTTTACCTGTTAGGTATTAATTTTGAGCAATCTGTTTTTTGTTAAATTCTACAGCTAACTGATAACCAATATATGGAATGGAATAATTTAATTATATTCTTTATTGGTTGCATTGTTACTGTTATAAGCCTTTAAAGTAATTAAGGTAAATACTTAAATTTGCTGATTATTATAGCAGTAAAAAGTCAGTTTTAACGATTGATTATAGCTTTGCCAACCCACTTACATGACCAGTTAAAAAATTATATTTTGAATTAAATGCAAACCACTACAGGTTAATCTTATTAGATGATCATCCTTTAACAGATCAACAATCAGACTTACCAAATAAATTTTTAAGAAGACTACTCTGACTTATGTTATGTAGCACCTTTCTATATTACAATAAATTAAGTTTTATGTTAATAGCCTTTGATTCAAATAATACCCCTTTGGTTTTATCAAATGTATTTGTTTGATAATCAACAACAAAGCGACTTTATAACTTGAGAAAAAAATGTAAACTACCTATGAATGTTCTACACTTGTTGTACACTTATTATATAAATGTTGTACACTTATTATATATTGTTTTACAATAAGTGAAAAAAAACTGTTTATTAAAGTCAGAAGCAGTGAAAATTCGTGGGTCAAAACGAAAGTACCCTCCTAAAAGAGCTTAAAGTATTATAAAATGTAAGTACCAACTGCATTTGCATTTAACACAGAAGATACTTGATTATTATCATATTTGATATTGAATTTTTGTGCAGATTGGCCATTGTTAAAAACAATAAGCACCATTTTGCCTGCCGGAGTTATAAAAGCAACATTAGGAAGCTCGGTTATATAGTTAGATGCTATGCGCTTTGAGCCAGGCCTTACAAATTTTGATGCATGGGCAATAATATAATAGGCGGGGTTCCTGGTAACTTGATCTTTATTTATGGTGATGGCCCCAAGGCAGCGGTCACAGCCTCCTGGTGTATGCGGGTTCTGATCTTGGTCTGAGGCCAAATTCCATTCAATAACATTTCTGCACCAATTTCTTGGGGCACCAATAATTATATCCTTCATATGAAAGCTCAATTCCTTTTTAAGGTCGCCGGGCGCCCCTACCCACTGCTCCGTAAAATATAAATTTTTATCAGGGTGCGCGTCATGCACTTTTGTAAGCGCCTCTATCTTGCCCCCATACAGGTGAAATGCCGAACCATCTGTATATTTTTTCGCATCAGGGTTATCCAGAACGGTAATCGGGTAATCCGGCCTGTCGGCATTATGATCATACAAAATTATTTTTGTTTTAATACCTGCAGCCTTGAATTCGGGGCCAACGTTTTTGGCTATAAAACTGGCCTGTTCCTGGGCCTCCATAACCATACTTGGGTTATTTTTCGGATTTAAAGGCTCATTTTGAAGGGTCAACGCGTCTATCCGGATACCATTAGCCTGCATACCCTTTATATATTTTATCAGATATTGTGCGTAAGCAT
This sequence comes from Mucilaginibacter sp., assembly GCA_028287805.1. Lineage (GTDB taxonomy): Bacteria > Bacteroidota > Bacteroidia > Sphingobacteriales > Sphingobacteriaceae > Mucilaginibacter. The sequence continues at coordinate 4,649 of JAQBOY010000256.1, read as the reverse complement.
GATAATATTCGGGCTTTAAATTGCCACCAATGGTACTGTTATTTGTTTTCATCCATGTTGGCGGGCTCCATGGCGAGGCAAGTATCTTGATATTCGGGTTTAAGACCAGTATTTTTTTCAGTACCGGTATCAATGCTTTTTCATCATTAGCCAAATTAAACTTCTCAAGGTTTGCATCTGTTTCGCCCGCAGGCAGGTCATCATATGAAAAAACATGATCGTCAAGGTCTGACGCCCCTATGCTTATTCTTAAATAGCTAACACCAATGTCGTTTTTATTCTGGCCAAATAACTCATTTAACAATTGAGCTTGCTTTACGTCGCTCATTTGATGAATAAGCATGGCACTGCCGCCTGTTAAAGCAAATCCAAAACCATCCATTTGCTGATAAACTTTACTTTTATCAATGGTTATAACAGGGGCGGTCCCGGTTTTATCTGCCAATTCAATTTTATGGTCCTGCTGTTTAAAAAGAATGGAATCAGATGGATCTGTAAGCCAAAACTGCGGTTCATTCTTTAGCGATCTGGTGTTTTGAGCAGCGACATGGGTTGCAGATAAACACAGGGCTGCTAATAAAGTAAAAATTAAAAATTTACACTTACTCATATTTCATTATCTAAAACTGATATATATAACATTCATCTAAAAAGCTGCAATACTTTTATTGCAGCTTTTTAGATGATTAATAACCCGGGTTTTGGGTTAAGTTCCCATCAAGCTGAATCTCATTATAAGGTACAGGCAGTAACAATTTGTCCTGATTAATAGGATAATTAAAAGGCTTTCCAAAAGGATCAACCTGACCTTTTATTAAGCTGATAGTGTATTGGGCACCAAATCTTAACAGGTCATTCCACCGGTGCCCTTCAAACGCTAACTCCATTCTTCTTTCAGTCAATATTGCCAGTGCAACATCAGTTTGAGATGATACGGTTATTGGAGCAAGTTTTACCCTTGCCCTGATCTGGTTAACCAACGGGACTGCTGCCGCTGTTTGCCCTAAATTATTTGATGCTTCGGCTTTTAACAAAATGATATCAGCTAAGCGTAACAGTATATTATTATCTGTACCGCCGCCAAATTGCGATATATTGGTTTTCCATTTATAAAGGAACGGTACTGTAGGTGATGCAGTTGTGTACGGTGCCGGTATCGGGTCGCCGGCGGCAAGGCCGTCTGCGGCTACAGTTGCCTGGTAAACTGATGCGTTCAGACGGATATTGTCGTTCTGAGATTTGAATAGTGCAATAATATTAGCTGTTGGAAGATCAAACTTTTTGAAAGAGTAAGTCCCAAACAGGGCTGGCAAAAATAAAGAAGTATTATAAGTAGTAAAACCACTTGCGGCTGAGTGCTGGATTTCAAATATAGACTCTGATGTGTTTTTAGTACCGTCAAACAAAGTAGCATAGTTAGGTACGAGGCTGTACTGGCCACTGTTAATTACCTTGTTGCAATAATCTAAACATTGCTGGTATTTACCTTCCTGGGCATACACTTTTGCAAGTAAGGCCTGAACTGCTCCTTTGGTAACATGGCCTACATTAGGGAAAGAAACAGGTAATACCGCTTCGGCTGTAGTAAGGTCATTTTCTATCTGGGCATATACGGCTGTAGTAGCTGTACGCGATGGCTTAGAAGGCGTGTTTATGGTTGACAAGATCAATGGCACGTCACCAAAAGTAGTTACCAGCTGGAAGTAAGATAGAGCCCTGATGAATTTGGCTTCGCTTAAAATTTCCTGTTGCCTGTTGCCGGCAAATTGCGCAGCCGGAATTTTAGCCACATAATCTAAAACAATGTTAGCGGCATAAATATCCTGGTACAATCCCTGCCAGTCGCGGGTTGAATTACCGTTTTGGGGGGTAGCGGTAAAATTGGCTATGCCAAAGTTATCCGGGTTATCACCACCTGCATAGCAATTATCTGCACGGGCATCGCCATTGGTTACATAATCCCAAACCCAGTACTGATCGGTTAAAAAAGCTTGTGAGTATGCGCCAACTAACCCGCCTTCAGCATCGCTGGCTGTTTTATAGTAATTACCTGCAGTACCCTGAGATATGGGTTGTTTATTTAAAAAGTCCTTTTTACAGGCCGATGTAAAACCAATTGCAACAAGCATCGCAATTGGCAATATTTTATGATATTTATTCATTTTCTTAAAATTTAGGATAGATTAAAAGGTGACATTAAGGCCCGCGGTATATGTTTTTGTTTGTGGATAAGTACCGTAATCAATGCCAATAGCAGTTGAGCTTGGAGAACCAAGTGAACCATTGCTTTGTGAGCTGCTACTAAACGCGTTAACCTCCGGATAATAACCTTTGTATTTTGTAATGGTGAACAGGTTTTGAGCTGTTGCAAATACCCGCACTTTTATTCCTTGTTTATCAAGAAGGCTGTTGTTGATCTGGTAACTTAAGGATAGGTTTTTTAACCGTACAAAAGCACCATTTTCAATAAAACGCGATGACGGTAAAATAGTAGAAGTACCGGCACTGTTAGTTCCACCGTAAACCGCGGCAGGTATATTTGTTATATCGCCAGGTTTTTGCCAACGGCTCAATACCGCTGTGCTTGCATTTCCAATGAGGTACATCCCTTCTGTTTCTACCCGGGTAGCATCAAATACCTTGTTACCAGCTACGGCGTCAAATAAAAAGTCTAAACTGAAATTTTTATAAGTAACGGTATTGGCAAAACCATAAACAGCTTTGGGCAAACCGCTGCCCAGGTAAGCTTGGTCTGCTGTGGTTGGGGTTGCCGTTGTACCACCGTTTGCTGTTTTATATAGCGCATTTCCGTTAGCTGGGTCTACACCAGTAAACTGGTAACCGTAAAACGCACCCAAAGGCAGTCCGTTTTTAACGATAGACAAGTTAGTTGCATTTCCGCTTCCGCCAAATCCAATACCACCGAAAGGAAAGGTTTGATCAACATTATTTCCATTTGCATCTAATAATTGCGGTATACCACTTACATTATTCCTGTTAAATGAGGCATTTAAAGTGGCCGTCCATTTAAAGTCTTTAGTTTCTATTATTTGGCCGGTTAATGAAAACTCAATACCTTCATTTAATATGTGACCAGGTAAGTTAGTATTTTTAAGATTTGACGCCCCACCTTCGGCCGCTGAAATTACAACCGGGAAAATAAAGTTGGTTGTTTTCTTATTGTAGTAATCGCCGCTTAATGTTAACCTGTCACTCAATATAGTTATATCAAAACCTATGTTTAAGCCCTTGGTTGATTCCCATCTCAGATCCGGGTTACCAGCCGGGTTGGTAGGATAATAACCCGAAGCAGCATTACCGCCAAATAAATACCCTGTAGGGCTTAATGTGCTATAGCTATTATAAATGGTTTGAGGTAAATTACCTACTTGACCGTAACCTGCTCTTAATTTCAGATCGCGGATAAAGCTGTTATTCTTTAGGAAATCCTCCTGAGATATACGCCATGCAGCCGATACCGCCGGAAAATATCCCCATTGATTATTGATACCTGCTCTTGATGAACCATCGGCCCTTAATGATGCCGTTACCAGGTATTTGTCCTCATAACCATAATTTACACGGCCAAAGTAGGAGTTGGTGGTCCAATCGGTTTTATAGGTTGATACCTGTTTGTTAGCGCTGGCCGCATTTAACGTGGTTACACCTGCCGGAAATCCTGTTCCGTACAAATAGCTATCCGTATATTTTTCTTCTATGGCAGAAGTTCCGATAACGGCAGTAATGCTGTGTTTTTTTTGGATAACTGTGGAATAAGTTAAGGTATTATCCCAGGTATAACGGAACGTTTCATTATTCTCGCTGCTGCCAATACCGTTAACCTGGCTTGCGCCCTGGTTAGTTAATGGATTGGTAAATGAATCGTTATTATAATTATTTAACGAAACACCAAATTGTGAGCGGTATTTAATATTATACGGCAGTGTTATTTCCATGTGGATATTGCCTAACAGGTTGTTTCTGATGTAATGATTATTGTTACTGTAAATATCATCTAACGGGTTTGTTGTATTATCGGAGTTTGACTGATACATACCGTTTGCACTATATATAGGAACTATTGGCGGAGTAGATAGAGCCGCCAAAACGGTACCCCCATGATTGGCAGAGCTGTTATCATTTACAGTGCGGCCATTAGTTCTGTTATAGGCAATGTTGGTTCCGAACGTTAACCAATTTTTGGCTTTTTGCTCCAGGTTTAAATTAATAGAGTAGCGTTTAAAATTGGTTCCGTTAATGATACCGTCCTGGCTCAGGTCTCCTAAACCTAAATAATAAGTACCTCTATCACTACCGCCTGATAAGCCAACATTTACACCGCTTTGATTAGCTGTACGGTAGGTAAGATCCTGCCAGTTGTTGTTTGCGGTAAAGTTTGACGGGAATGCAGGTACGGTCTGCTTGGCATTGGTGTATTCATCTGCAATCAGGCTCCTGTACTGGTCGGCATTCAGCATGTTTAATTTTTTAACTATCTGCTGTTTGCCGGCATACATATTGATCTCAACCTTGGTTTGGCCGCTGGTGCCTTTTTTAGATGTAATTAATACTACACCATTAGTAGCACCCAGTGAACCATAAATTCCGGCAGCTGATGCATCTTTCAATACGCTTATAGATTCAATGTT
>JAQBOY010000234.1 GCA_028287805.1 Mucilaginibacter sp. | reverse complement strand
GCATCAATTTTTTTCTGCGTATCATTAGCATTTGTCATATCACGCTTGCCCAAATAATAATTTTTTAAATTGTTCAAAGCTTCAACTGATTTAGGATTTAATTCAACCGCCTTTAACAAATATGGTTTTGCTGCATCAAGCTGTAAACTCGCTTTTGAAAGCGCTGCATCAAATTCTTTTTGTTTAGTAGCAGGTAACTGCTGAGCTGCATTATAAGCGTCTATACCCGGTTTCATTAACACATAACCCAAATTCAAATTTGCTTCAAAAAAATCAGGATCAATCTCTAATGTTTTTTTATACATATCTGCAGCTTTGGTATAATAGTCAATCTTAGTTTGTCCTAATTTCTCTTTTGCGGCTGCATCTTTGGTTTTTCTCTGATTCGCATCTATTGCATCTCCTAATTGTGTATAAGTGAAACCACCATAATAATACAATGATTTGTTTTTAGGATCATTCTTGATAGCGGTTTCAATCAAATTAAGTACCTCCTCTTGTTTACCCATCCTCAGATAAAGTTCAATTTGTCTTTTACGCAAATCTGCATTTGAAGGAAACTTGGCAATACCTTCTGTAACTGTTTTTACAGCTCCTGCAGTATCTTTTTTGGTTAAATAGATATCGGATAGCTCATAATAAATTACTGGGTTTTGCGAAAACTTGGTTGTTACCAATTTATTATAGTTGGTAATAGCTTCATCATATTTTTTTGAATTTAATGCTGAAAGACCAGTAAAATACATGGCATTGGTATCATCAGGAAAAATTTGACGGTACCTGTCAAATGAGTTATAAGCCTGATCGTATTTTTTCTCTTTGTATTCATTAACACCTTCAGTTAACTTATATTGTGCCAAATTTCTGTTAGCATCAGCAATTAAATTTTTATATTCGCCTTTCGTGTCTGCATCCTGCGCTTTTTTTACGGCCTCTTCTGCGGTAGCATATAATGGCGCAGACGTGCTTTTCACTGTGTCTTGTACAGCTAAAGTGGCATAAATGGCACCTTTTAATGCAAAGGTTTGCGGCATATTAGCAGTTTTTTCATTAGCTGCGGCCTTATCAATTGATGTTTTGGCAGTAGTAAGATTTGGCATGGCAAGATTAGCGCCGGCAGACTTAAATGCTGTATATTTTGTATACGCCTCCTGCGCGTTAGATAATTCGCCTTTTTGTGCAAAAGCTGTAGCAGAAAATAAGCCTAATAGGCCAGCTACTAAAAGTTTAATTTTCATAAAAAATTATATTAGTTAGTTAAATCTTTAAGTTTATTGTTTATTCTTTTTAATTGGTCTTCATTACCCGTTTGTGCATAAACTATTTGCAGCAGTTTTAAGCATTTTATATCATAAGGCGAAATTTCATTGGCCTTTTCAAGCCATTGCGCTGCATAATTAATGCTGTTTTTAGCTGCATTGTTTTTATTAACACTTTCTTTTAAATAAAGTAAGCCTAAATTAAATACGGGCTCATACGCTGTGCTGTTTAATTCTATTGCATGTAAATAAAGCGATTCAGCTTTATCATATTGTGAAAGATGATCGTAACAATTTGCTGCAACAAATGCAATATCGAAGTTATTTGGATTAGTATCAAGTAACGATTTTATTAAGGAAGCTAACGCGTTGTAATCCTTTCCATTACTATATATATTTGCTTCATCAAACATCAAAAACTTATCAGTGGGTGCAACTTTTCTTGCCTTTTTAAGTATTTCAAGCGCTTTTGCCGTATCCCCTATTAATTCATAAGTATTTGCTGCAACTTCAATATATTCTGTTTTAGTACTATCTGTTTTAATTAAATTATTATAATACTTTGCGGCATCCTGTAAATTGCCCAGCTTGCCTTTTGTATATGCTATATAGGCATTTAGCTGTGCAAACGAAGGAACATATTTTTGAGCCTTTTGAAATGTGAGCTCTGCATTAATATAGTCTGAAATATAAAGGTATTTAAATCCCCTGCGAATATATATATTGGCAAGGCATCGCTTAGAAAAATCAATTTCGGTTTGGAATTTATATATCTTCCTGGAGTTGGATAGCTTATCTACCAGTTCAACAGTTTGATCAAACAAATTAGCAGGTTGTCTGAGTTTATTTAACGAATCAACGTATAAGATACTTGAATAAACCAGGGCCCGGTATACGTTCTTTTCTAAATTGACAGAATCTGCATGTGTTCTTATTAAACTATCAACCGATTTTTTAGCATTGCTTAAATATCTAAGATCGCTTTTTTGCCTGTAAAAAGCCAGGTTGTTTACCACACTTTTTAACATTTCTGATTGGCAAAATGCAAAAGAGGTAGTAAACAACAAGGCAAAAACAATTAAAACACTTCGGCGAACCTGCATTATTTTATTCAATTATATCATCAGATGTTGACTCCTGGTCGGTATTTCCTCCCAATTCATCAACTTCCTTTTCTTCCTCATCGTCGTGTTCAATTTTGGCTACTGAGGCAATTTCATCATTTCCTTTAAGTGTGATTAATCTAACCCCCTGCGTTGCACGTCCCATTACCCTTAATTCACTTATGGCAATACGTATAATAACACCTGATTTATTGATAATCATCAGATCTTCTTTATCAGTAACACCTTTTATGGCAACAAGGTTTCCGGTTTTTTCAGTTATATTTAATGTTTTAACACCTTTCCCCCCACGGTTGGTTACCCTGTAATCATCTATATCCGTACGTTTACCATAACCCTTTTCAGATACAACCAATACAGTAGTTTCCGGATTATCAATACTGATCATGCCAACAACCTCATCTTTATCACTTTCAAGACTAATACCGCGAACACCTGTAGCGGTACGTCCCATTGGGCGAACGGTAGATTCATTAAAGCGTATTGCCCTGCCTGATTTAAGCGCCATCACAATTTCGCTGCTGCCACTGGTTAAAGTAGCTTCTAAAAGCGAATCTCCATCATTAATGTTAATAGCATTAATACCATTAGCACGCGGACGTGAATACGCTTCTAATGAGGTCTTTTTGATGGTACCTTTGCGGGTACACATAATAATAAAGTTATTCTCCAGGTATTCCCTGTCTTTCAGGCTTACCAGTTTGATATAAGCTTTTATATTTTCTTCTTTCGGAATATTGATAATATTTTGAATAGCCCTGCCCTTGGAAGTACGGGTACCTTCAGGAATTTCAAATACCCTTAACCAGAAGCATTGTCCTGATTCGGTAAAGAAGAGCATATAATTATGGTTCGACGCGATCAGCAGGTGCTCAATAAAATCAGCATCACGGCTGTTACTGCCAATTGATCCCTTACCACCTCTGCCCTGCCGGCGATATTCGGTTAACGGCGTACGTTTGATGTATCCTTCATGCGAAATAGTAATTACAACATCCTCGTCTTCAATAAAGTCTTCGGTTTGCATTTCGGCAGAAGAATGTACGATCTCCGTTTTACGCTCATCACCATATTTTTCTTTAATCTCTATCAGCTCATCTTTAATGATCTGCATCCGTAAACCTTGATCAGCTAAAATTGAATTTAAATAATCTATCAATTTCATAAGGCCGGCATATTCATCCTTAATTTTATCACGCTCCAGTCCGGTTAACCGTCTTAGCGTCATATCTAAAATTGCACGGGATTGTATATCGCTTAAATTAAACTGGGTAATTAAACCTTCACGCGCTTCATCAGGTGTAGCAGATCCCCTTATCAGCTTGATCACTTCATCCAGATGATCTAATGCAATAAGTAAACCTTCTAATATATGTGCCCGTTTTTGAGCTTCAGCTAATTCAAATTTGGTTCGGCGTACAATAACCTCATGCCTGTGCTCAACAAAATGATGGATCAGATCCCTAAGGTTAAGCATCATTGGCCGGCCATTTACCAGCGCAATGTTATTAACACTAAATGAGGTTTGTAAAGATGTGTATTTAAATAAATTGTTTAATACAATAGCAGCATTGGCTTCCCGCTTTATTTCATAAACAATGCGTATACCTTCCCTGTTTGATTCATCCCTTATGGCAGATATGCCTTCCAGTTTTTTATCATTTACCAGGTCGGCAGTACGCTCAATCATCAGGCCTTTGTTTACCTGGTAGGGTATTTCACTAACTATAATACGTTCGCGTTCACTGCCATAAGTTTCAATTTCGGCACGGGCCCTTAAAACTACACGACCGCGACCTGTTTCTAAAGCCTCGCGCGGGCCCTCAACACCATAAATGATACCCCCGGTTGGAAAATCCGGACCTTTAACAAACTTCATCAGTTCGCTAATTTCTATCTCGCGATTGTCAATTAAGGCTATGGTTGCATCTATTACTTCTGATAAATTATGAGGGGCCATATTGGTAGCCATACCTACCGCAATACCCGATGCTCCGTTTACCAGTAAATTAGGAAATTTTGCAGGTAATACGGTTGGTTCCTGCAGTGAGTCATCAAAATTTAACTGAAAATCAATTGTGTCTTTATTAATATCAGCCAGCATTTCTTCAGCAATCTTTTCCAGCCTTGCCTCGGTATAACGCATTGCCGCCGGGTTGTCACCATCTATTGAGCCGTAGTTACCCTGGCCTTCAACCAATGGATACCGTAAGCTCCACTCCTGCGCCATACGCACCATGGTATCATAAACAGAAGCATCACCGTGTGGGTGATACTTACCCATCACCTCCCCTACAATACGGGCGGATTTTTTATAAGGTTTATTATTATTTAGTCCTAAGTCAAGCATGCCGAATAATACGCGCCTGTGTACAGGTTTTAATCCGTCACGAACGTCAGGCAATGCCCTGGAAACGATTACTGACATTGAATAATCAATGTACGCTGATCGCATTTCCTCATCAATATCTATCGAAATTATTCTGTCTTCTTTTTGTGAATTACCGTTCTCTGTTTCTTCAGCCATTTTTATTTTTTTGTAAGATTCCTGCTATAATTGTTCGTCAAAATATTGGTTTTTAAATGACCTGCGAAGTTAAGAAAATAGTTGATTTATTATACAGGTGTTAGTAACATTCCAGATGTTGAAATTGCGGAATATCAGCTATGAAATCATCTATAATCACATTACCATTATTGCAGACAATGAATCAACTACATCATGCTATTCTCTCAAATCTAATTTTTTGAATACTTAAATTCTATAATCCGGAGGATTGAGATTCAGACAAAATAGTTGTATTGTGTTAACCCTTTCATTAAGTTTTTTAAGAAAAGATATTGCCGGATAAGCTAAACTAACATAAATCATTGCTTAATTAATAGTGCATTCTGTTTCGCTATTGTAAAATAATTTTCACTAACTGAAACGTTTTAATATTAAAACTCGTATAACTGTAAAATAAATTGGATTTTTTATTTGGCTTATACTTCTACACTCTACTACAAAACAACCAATAGCTGAAATTTAATGAGAAAATTATTACCCCTTTGCTAATTTATTGGACCTGCCTGCCGGAATAATGGCATGTAAAAAAGAACATTAATCCCTAATTCTATCATAATGCAGAAGTCATTTCGAAAGGGATGGCTTTTTTTTTGCCTGTTCATCCTTGTGCTCACTAATTACTATACTAATCCCTCCTAATACTTATTTTTACCCCAAAATTTTTATGCGGATTTTATGATTAACGATAATAATAAGGTTTATATAGTTGGTTTAGGCGCGTTAGGCAGTATGTATGCCGCTAAGTTATATGATATATTTCCGGCAGGTATTAAAATTATTGCAGATGAAAACCGGGTAAAGGCGTTTCAGCAAACCGGAATAACTGTAAATGGCAAGCCTTATTTCTTCGATTTTATATTACCCTCAGATAAACAGCCGCCTGCCGATTTAATTATTATAGCCGTAAAAAATATTCATCTACAGCAAGCCATACAGGATATCCGGGGATTTATTGGTGAAGACACCATTGTAATCTCGCTGCTTAACGGCATTTTAAGCGAGGAGCAGATCGGTCAGGCTATTGGTACCCACCATTTACTTTATGCATACGGTGTAGGCATGGATGCGCTGAGAAAAGATAATACGACTACCTATACCAACCCCGGTAAAATTGTATTTGGCGAAAAACAAAATACGGTTCTTTCTGATCGGGTTAAAGCTGTTAAAGACCTTTTTGAACGGGCTCAAATCCCTTATCAAATCCCTGAAGATATGAACAGGGCTTTATGGAGCAAGTTTATGATGAATACGGGCATAAACCAGGCTTCAGCTGTGCTAAGGGCTCCTTATGGTGTATTTCAGCAAAATGAGGAAGCCCGCAAACTTATGCTAATGGCCGCTGAAGAAGTGATGGCCTTATCTCAAAAATGTGATATCAATTTAAACCAGGCAGATATAGATAATTTTATGCAGATCATCTATACTTTGCATCCTTCGGGCAAAACATCCATGTTACAGGACATGGAAGCCGGACGAAAAACTGAAGCGGATATTTTTGCCGGAACCGTTATTGAACTGGGCAAAAAATATAATGTACCTACCCCGGTTAATGAAACACTTTACTGCATTATACAGGTAACAGAACAAACAGCGTTAATATAAGTTAAAACCTGCAAAGTTGAAATTATATAAAAATTACAAAAAATAGCAATAATCGAAATCAAACTGTCATTCTGATCCGCCTTTGGCGGTGAAGAATCTTCTTAAGGCGGAAGGTAAACGCTATACATGTTTGGTGTAGAAAATCCTTCGCTATCGTAGGATGACAAAAACCATTATACAAATTGTCAAAGGAACGACAGTGAAGAATCTTCTAAGCTATGTTTATACGATTGCCTTTATTTCACCTTTTTCCAATAATCCTCTTCCACAATTCCATTAGGTAATTGAGCTTTTAAAATAAGTGTATCATGCCTGATGGTATACAGGTAATGAATCGTAACGCCTATTAACTTTGACGGCTCGGCGCTGTAAGTTTGAGTCTCCAGGCAGGTATCACCTTTAAGGCTGTAATTGCCGCCTTCATATTTTTGCGTCTTCTCACCTTTTTCAATTAAATAGGCGTTATATTGAGTATTGGTATATTTTCTTTGTAGCGTATAGTTCCTTGTGGCACTATCAGGTTTACCATTGTATATACCACCTTTATATTCCCAGGTTCCTTTTAAGGTACGCTCCTGGTAAAACGAGCTAAATAAAATGCTTAAGGCAATTAAAAACAACAACTTCTTCATATCTATACCCAGTTAATTCCCTTTTTTAATAAGGATAATGTTTTCTCTTCTTCACTGCCGGGCTCAGGTTGATAGTTGTACAACCATTTAGCCGTTGGCGGCAGGCTCATTAAAATAGATTCAATACGGCCATTGGTTTCCAGGCCAAATTTTGTTCCCGCATCGTATACGAGGTTAAATTCCGCATATCTGCTTCGGCGTTGATATTGCCATTGCTGCTGGTCATCAGTAAACGATTTCTCGCGATTACGGTTAACTAATTCGCTATAGATGGGAATAAAAGAACGCCCTACAGCTTTTGAAAATTCAAATATATCGTCCCATGACAGTTCATCGGTAGCTATTAGTCTATCATAAAATATACCACCAATGCCCCTGGTTTCATCCCGGTGCTTAATAAAGAAGTAATCATCGGCCCATGCCTTAAAGCGGTTATAAAATGCAGAATTAAATTGATCACAAACAGTTTTTAGATAGCTATGAAAAAAACGCGCGTCATTATCAATAATATAATGAGGGGTTACATCAATACCTCCGCCAAACCACCTTATAGTTTGAGGACTTGATGGCATTTCAAAATACCGGATGTTCATATGAATAATTGGAACCATAGGATGATTAGGATGGATAACGATCGATACTCCTGTTGCAAAAAAATCTTCATGATTTACCTTCAGGGCTTTTTGCATGGTTTCCGGCAGTTTCCCATGAACAGCCGAAAAATTCACACCGCCTTTTTCAAACAGGTTCCCGTTTTGAATAACACGGGTACGGCCTCCACCACCGCCTTCCCGCTCCCACTTTTCTTCCTCAAATGTACTTTTGCCATCCAAAGCTTCCAGTGAAGCACATATTTCATCCTGTATAACCTGGTATTCAGCAGCTATTTGTTCTTTATTGATCATCTGCTGCAAAATTGCAGAATAGAGATTAAATAAAAGAGTGTTTATAATACAATATTCATTGCATTAGCTATCCGTTAATATCAATTCAGGTTATCCTTTACCAAATACAATCCACCATCAAAACCGGCTAACAAGGCAGCGCCTATATACTTCCTGTGTGCTTTGGGCTTACCTGTTAAGCCATATCCGCCGTTGGTGCTCATGCCATAATCTACTGTATTAAATAAATTACCACTTGTGCTTGTTATCGGGTCGGCTACCTTAAAATATTTACGCTACACCATGCCGGTAATTTTAGTCGTCAGTTCAGGACACAGGGCATGTGAAAGTTTAAGCAGCAGGGATGCACTGCCTACATACGTATTTGATTTGGGGTTTACAGCAACCTTAACCATGGCTTGCGCAACCCGCATCGGGTCATAAACCGGTGGTGCGGGCCTTAAAACTTTCCCGGTATAATTACCGGCATGCTGCATACCGGGTGTGTCTAAAAAGGCAGGAAACATATCGCAAATATGAATATCGGGCCATATAGCTAATTCGCCTTTAAGGGCTTCAGAAAATCCCCGCAGCCCAAACTTGCTGGCCGTATAACCCGCGCCATAGGGTACGGGTAAATATCCGCCAATAGAAATATTATTAATAAGGATACCGTGTTGCTGCTTTTTAAAAAAGGGTATTACCGCGTGTG
>JAQBOY010000232.1 GCA_028287805.1 Mucilaginibacter sp. | reverse complement strand
TCCGTCCTTCTAATACCGCTTTTAAAATACCGTCACGATCACTTTCGGTCTTTATTGCAGGGTTCCATTTAATTAGGTTGCCTTTGGTTTCATAGTCTTTATCTGAAAACCATAAATGATGCACACAAGCTTCAGCGGTGATTCTTTTATCAGCTAACGAAATAGAGTTATCAAATAAATGTGTTTCCTTTTCAGTGGAGATATGCAGAATGTGCAAACGGGTGTTATGCTTTTTAGCCAGCTCCACCGCCATAGATGAAGATAAATAGCAGGCCTCTTCACTTCGGATTTTTGGATGCATCCTCACCTGTATATTTTCGCCCAGTAGTTGTTTGTAATGATTTAAATTGCCTTTGATAGTCGCCTCATCTTCGCAATGCGTCGCGATGAGCATAGGCGATTGGGTAAAAAGGTTTTCTAAAGTGGCAGGATTATCTACCAGCATATTCCCTGTTGATGATCCCATAAAAACCTTAATGCCGCAAACATTTTTACTGTCTGTGCGCAAAACCTCGTCCAAGTTATCATTGGAAGCGCCCATATAAAAGGAGTAGTTAGCCAATGAGTTATGTGATGCTATCTCATATTTTTCTTCAAGTAGCTGTTGGGTTAAAGTATTAGGTACTGTATTGGGCATTTCCATAAATGAAGTAATGCCGCCTGCCACTGCTGCCCGCGATTCGGAATGAATATCTCCCTTGTACGTTAGTCCGGGTTCGCGAAAGTGGACCTGGTCATCAATACATCCCGGTAAAAGGTACAAACCTTCAGCATTGATCACCTTATTGGCATTGGTGTCAATTTGATGATCTATTCGCTCAATAAAACCATCTTTAACCAAAATATCAGCTATATATTGATTGTTTTCATTGACAATGGTTGCGGATTTGATAAGGATACTTGACATAATAGAACAAATATAGTTTGAAAGGCCGGAAGTAAGTAAGGGATGAATTACAAAAAGATAAAAAGAGTAAGTTATACTAAGTCAACTATACGTTGGATTGTTTGAGTTCAGCCTCAAAGTTTCTGGTTAGCATTTCATAAATAATTTTTAACCAGATTATTAAACAAGGCAGCGCAATTAACGCGTATGGTAAAATATAGTGTACCCTGATATAGAAAGGCATAAGATCAGAGTTGGAAAAGCTCGTTAAAATTAATGCGAATACCAATAAAAACCAATCGAATTTACTAATAGTGCTGCGGTTAACAAACCATATAGCAACACCTATAAACGCGATGATATAAGTAGGCGGCTCTGATCCGGTGCTATATATAACAGTAAATATTAATACCGAAGCCAGCATTAATAATTGATATTGTAAAACGTTGCGATATTTTATTTTCAGATAGGACAGTCCGAATATTAATAAGGCCGGGATTAGTACAACCATATTAGGCAACTGCTCATAATTGAATATTTTGCTAATCATACCCATTACACATACATAGCCCCGGCTTGAGGCTAAGTTGGCAGCGTTTTTCGCCAGTAAATCAGGGTACCAATCATGGTAGGTGGTTATAATATATGACGGTGAAGAAACCAGCATAGGCAGTATAAATAACACGACCGACCAAAACAACATGCTTAAAATAAGTTTGATCTTGTTATCAGAAAAGAAAAAGAAAGCAAGCCCAACAATGCCGTATAGTTTTATGGCTGTACCCAAAACTATTGCCAAAGCAGCCCAAAAATCCTGTTTATTCCTGATAAATATAAAGCTGAAAATAATGAGCGCCGTAATAAGTGGATTAACCTGTACATTACCTGATGAACCCATAAGGCTGTTAGCATTGATCAATAAAATTGCAAGGCATTGAGTTTGTTTTAACGGCAGCATCATTATAGCCTTGTATAATATCCAGGCATTAAATAAAACCCATAATATAACCCCTGCCCAGTCGGGTAGCGCGGCAAAAGGTGCAATTATCAGCGCAAATACAGGTCCGTAATGGTTAAGGTCAAAATAAAATTCAGGCTGTGGGCCAAACAGGCTGTGCTGATGAATTAAATTTAAAAAAGTATGCTTGTAAATAATGTAGTTATTATAGTTGTGGGTAGTGCCATCACCAACCAAAAGCCCTTTTGCTATCGCGAAAAAACTAAGGCCAAACCATAAAAAAAGAATAATGTATTTGTTATTGTATTTATTGTTGAATATTGCCTTAAGATTATTCATTGACAGATTTAAGAATGGCGAAAATACAAGAAATTGATATTTAGCGGTAATAATAAACGTTAAAACGTCTTAATTCATCTTCTTTTATTCTCCTTCCAACTTTTCTCTTTCTCCTTTAACATCAAAGAAACCTATCTTTGCCGCATGGCAGTAACCTTTGAGGATTTTAATTTTAACCGGCAAATTTTAAATGCCATTGCCGATGCCGGTTATACCGAACCTACCCCTATCCAGCAAAAGGCTATACCGCCAATTTTAAACGGACAGGATGTAATGGGTATTGCCCAAACAGGCACCGGTAAAACAGCGGCTTATGTGCTGCCCATATTAATGAAGCTGAAGTACGCACAGGGAGATCATGCCCGTGCGCTTGTTATAGCACCTACCCGTGAGCTGGCTTTACAGATAGAGGAAAATATAAAAACATTTGCTGCAAATACTGATTTACGGGTAGTTGTATTATATGGCGGCCTCGGCCCAAAAACACAAATTGAGCAGATCAATAAAGGGGCCGATGTTATTGTTGCTACCCCTGGCCGTTTTATGGATGTTTACCTGGCCGGCCATATTGTAACTAAAACTTTACAGGTATTGGTATTGGATGAGGCAGATAAGATGATGGATATGGGCTTTATGCCGCAGATCAACCGTATTTTAGAAGTAGTGCCCCGCAAACGGCAGAACCTGCTTTTTTCAGCTACCATGTCTGATAAGATACACCAGCTATCTGCCAATTTTCTGGAATTCCCCACGGTTATTGAAGTTACACCACAGGCTACCCCGGCACAAACGGTTCAGCAAAAGTTATACTATGTGCCCAATGTGAAAACAAAGATCAATCTGTTAAAAAAATTGCTGGACGAAGAAGGGAATATCACTAAACTAATGATATTCTGTAAAACCCGTACTGCAGCAGAAGACGTGTATAAATTTTTGTCGAGAAAATTTGGTGAAGGGCAGGTAAAGGTGATGCATGCCAATAAAGGGCAAAATACCCGTATCAATTCTATGAACGCGTTTAAAAACGATGAGGTGAAGATATTGGTAGCTACAGATGTGGCATCGCGGGGTATTGATGTGAGTGATGTAAGCCATGTGATCAATTTTGATGTGCCTGTAGTAATTGAGGATTATGTACACCGCATTGGACGTACAGGGCGGGCATTGCAATCAGGCGAGGCTATTACCTTTTGCAATCCTGCCGAAGAGTATTATATCAGGAAGATAGAAAAGCTGATCAAGCAAACGGTGCCCGTATTTGATATACCCGCTGATGTTTTTATTGAGGCCACACCCTATGAGGAGAAGCAGGATCAAAATAAAGAGATTGATATGCAAAAGCGCCGGGAAGACCCTGAATTTAAAGGCGCGTTCCACGAGAAAAAAACATTGAACCAGCGGAAGAAGTTTGACGCTGAAAAAGCAAAGAAGCAGGGTCATCCTAAACCGGGCATGAAAAGCTCATCAAAAGGTAAAAGTTTTAAAAAGAAACATTAAATAAAATCCTCTTTCTCAGCAAGCTTACGGAAAGAGGGGGGCTTGGCAAAGGTAGAGCGGGATAATAGCCGCCATATAATTATGGTTTGTGTTGCCGCCCTTTTTAGGCGAATGACAAAAAAATAATATTAAATGAAATTCAGAATAACACCTTTAAATTTTGCCAGCGCATGTTTTATCGTTCTGGCAATTTATATTTGGATAAATGGCGCAGGTGTTGCAGGCAGCAAAACAATACACCTGGGTACAGCTATGGCGCTAATATTTTTGTTATTCGCCTTTGTTGTTGCTTTTTTGGATATGATGCTGCGTAATTTTTTTCCGGAAACTAAAAAATTGTGGCTAATAGAGTTAAGCTTTATAACTTTGGCTGCTGTTATATTTTTAATTGTTAAATAATTTATGAAACGAGCTGAAATTAAGCTGACTATAGACCTTGACGATAATAATGTGCCCGAAAGCATCATGTGGGAATCAACAGATGCGCAAAACCAGGAGGCATTGCCGGTAAAATCGATCATGCTGGCCCTTTGGGATCAAAACTATAAAAACACTTTGCGTATTGACCTTTGGACTAAAGATATGCCGGTTGACGAAATGAAGCGTTTTTTTTATGAAACCCTGCAAACTATGGGCGATAGCTTTTTACGCGCCACTGGCGAAACAAATATTGTAGAAGACCTGCGTGACTATTGCGCGCATTTTGCCGAAAAGATGGAAATAACAAAATAACAAGACCATGCGTTTGCCTGTTTTAATATCATTTGTGGGCTTTGTAGTGCTTATTTCGGCAACTTATTGCCCTTTATTACGTCCGTTTCATTTGCTCAACTGGGATGTATATGATTTAAATAAGCCCTATGGTATAAGTATGCTGCTGGTATTTGTTGTAGGTATAATAGGCACAGTTTTTAACCAGGTGAAAATAACAAGGCTGGCTGCCTGGATATCGTTATTGCTTATTGTATTATTATACCTGGCCGCAATTTTAAAAGTAAATACAACTTTTAGTTTTATACCTTTCAAATTAGTTTCGGGATATTTAGCCAGGCAAGTTAAATTTAGATGGGGATGGTATTTATTATTTGCCGGACAGCTGTTAGTTTTAGCAGGAGTTTTAAGTAATAAACAGAAGAATATTTAAATAAAAATGGTTAAAATTATTATAGATGTAAGTTATACAGCTATAATTTTATACAGCTATAATTATTTTGTCTGAATATAATGAATTGATTTTTATGCTCTTACATATTAAAGCTATTTATTAATGTTTAAACTATCTTTTCGCACCCAGGTATTAAGTGGATTTATCGTATCTGTTCTCCTGGTATTAATAGTTGGAATACTATCTTATAAAAGTATTAACCAGTT
>JAQBOY010000229.1 GCA_028287805.1 Mucilaginibacter sp. | reverse complement strand
CATTTCGGCTATGCCGGCAGTTGTTCCAAAATTGCCATCTATTTGAAACGGAGGGCCGGCTGATAACAAATTAGGATAAATGCCCCCACCAGCACCATAATTAATACCTGTTTTCAAAGTAGGTTTCATGATTTCCTTGAACAGTTTATAGGCTCTGTTACCATCATGCAGCCTTGCCCAAAACAACAATTTATAAGCAATAGACCAGCTTGGGCCATCGTCTCCGCGTACATCCAGTGTTTTTTTACTTGCTTCCGCCAAATCCGGTGTTTTTTCAGTCGTAATTAGGGAGGCCGGATATAAACCATACAAATGAGAAAGATGACGATGATGAATCTCGGTTTCTTTGTAGTCTTCCAGCCATTCCATTATTCTTCCGTCCTTACTGATCCTGCCTGCAGGCGGCAACTCTTTCAGCTTTGCAGTAAGCGAGTCTCTTAAAGCCTTATCAAGTCCTAATACTTTTGATGCCGTAATCACATTTCCAAAAAGTTCCCTGATGATCTGGTTGTCTATGGTTGGCCCTTCGCAAATACTGGCTGTTTTACCGTTGGGCAGATAGAAACTATTTTCGGGTGATGAAGAAGGTGAAGTTACCAGCCAGCCGGTTTTATTATCATGTATTAACATGCTGCTATAAAACTGTGCCGAGCCTTTTAAAATGGGATAAATGGTACGCAAATAATTTTTATCATCAGAAAATTCATAATGTTGCCACAAATTGTTACATAACCAGCCCGACCCGGACTTTGTAATGCCCCAGGACGCGCTTTCACCTGGTTCCGTAAATCCCCATACATTAGTAAAAACATGGGCTACCCAGCCATTCGCATTATAATAAGCCTTTGCTGTTCTCTCTCCATTTGAAACCATTCCCTTAACCAGTTCTGCCAATGGCAAATTCAGTTCAGAAAGATTAGATACTTCTACAGGCCAATGGTTCATTTGCACATTCACATCCAAATGGTAATCTCCGTTCCAGGGTGTTTGAACCTGATTAGCCCACAATCCCTGCAAATTGGGCGGTAACAAACCCACCCTGGTGCTGCTTATAGTTAAATATCTGCCAAACTGATAAAAAAGAACAGGCAAGCCGGTATCAGCATCCGGATTGTTATGAAAAGTAATTAACCTTTGATCTGTCGGAATATCTTTTGCAGCATTAGCCCCAATCTTAACATTTACCCTGTTATACAATTTTTGAAAGTTTGTTGTATGCTGTTTCAACTGTGCATCATAGGCTTTATGAGTGGCTTTATTTAACTCATCATCCACCTTTGTTTGATAAGATGGATTTTTGAAATCAGTAGCTGCTGAAACATAAATAACAAGTGACGAGGCATTCTTAACAACCAGGTCATTACCGGAAGTACTTATTTCTCCGTCTGCTGTTTGGGCTCTTACTTTGGCCAGATATTTCATACCCGAAGCATCAGTACCACTTTTTAACTGTCCGGACATCACTATATCTTTCTGCTGTATTTCAGTTACAGATCTTTCAGGGCGGGTAAGGGAAATAGCGCAATTGATCTGATGGGGTTTATCTGCAGTAATTCTGATCATACTGATGTCATCCCCAAAGCTGGTAAAGTATTCCCTGGTATAGGTAACTCCTTTAACTTTAAATGAGCATTTGGCCACGGCATCATTTAAAGAAAGCTCTCTTTCATAGTTTTCATATTGAGGCTCATCGGCACCATTATAATTAAATTTTAGAGCAAGACTACCCAACACCTGGTAACATCCGAAAGGAACACCTCCGCCTCCTACTCCCTTACAAATAAAATTTTTATTAATTAAGGATTGTGCTATATCATTTTTCCCCTCAGCAATTAGTTTTCTTATCTCAGGTAAGCTTTTATAAGCTTCATAGTTATTGGCATCCTGAGGAGCTCCTGACCATAAGGTAATATCATTAAGCACTATATTTTCCTTGGTAATGCCGCCATCTGGCATCATTCCCAGGCGTCCGTTTCCCAGTGGCAATGTTTCCTCCCATTGTGATGCAGGCTTATCATACCATAATTTTAAGGGTACATTTTGAGCAAAGCCACAATTATATAATCCTGCTATAACTATGCTTACCTGCAAAAAGATAAAGTGTTTCTTAATCATATTCTGGTTTTTTTGTCACCCTTAACGCTATGCTGCATCAGCAAGATTAATGGCTTTATTTATTACTATTACTAAATGAATTAAAATAATTGGTTTTATAAAAATATAAGGTTGTTCAAGCCTTTAAAATGGATAAATCTTTAAAATAAATGGATTATTCTATTTTATATATAGCCGCTAAACAACACCTAAAAGTTAAATAATTCATTAAACTATTATTAATAGACAAACTATATTTATCAACTACTACTTTACGTTCTAAGTATCCAATTAAAATCCATTATTACCAGGCTTGTCTTCCGGCTTTACACCCCACTTTTTATTTGGCTTCGGTCCCATTTTAAATGCAAGTGTGCCGCCTTTTATCAAATCTTTGTGAGTAATATAAGTATGTGAATATGGGCTTCCATTAAGCGTTGCAGATTGTATATAAATATTTTGAGTAGATGCTCCCTCTGTTTTAATCTGGAATGTTTTATTATCCGATAATTGAATAAGTACATCTTTAAACTGCGGCGATCCAATAGCGTATACACCACTGACAGGATTTACCGGATAGAAACCCATTGCACTGAATATGTACCATGCCGACATTTCACCGCAATCCTCATTACCAGCATATCCTGATGACGAAACATTATAAAGTTCATTTATTACTTTAGACGCATAATACTGGGTCTTCCAGGGTTGGCCGGCATAATCATAAAGATAGGTAACATGATGACTTGGCTCATTGCCATGCGCATATTGCCCGATAAAACCAGATGCATTTCCGTTAACTTCTCCCGGTTTTGTCTTTAAATTAAAAAAAGTATCCAACTTGCTTACAAACAATTTCTCCCCCCCGGTTAATTCTATCAGGTTAGGGATATTTTGAGGTACATACCAGAAATACTGCCATGCATTACCTTCGGTAAAAGGGTTTCCTCCGTTAGATCCATATTTACGCGGGCTAAAAGGTTCTATCCATTTACCTGCATCATTTTTGGCTCTGAAAAACCCTGTTTTAGCATCGTAGAGGTTTTTATAGTATTGGGACCGGGCCATAAAATGTTCATAATCTGAATTTTTACCCAGCTTTTTGGCAAACTGAGCTACGCACCAGTCATCATAAGCCATTTCCAAGGTCAGGGATACAGACTGTGATTGCAAATTTTCGGGCATATAATGATATTTCTCCCATATGGTAAATGGGGAGTTGGGATGATCAATCATTGATGAGTTCTTTACCGCTTCGTATGCTTCATTTACATCAAAACCTGGTATGCCTTTAAATACCGCATCCACAATCACAGGTATTGAGTGATTGCCTATCATGCAATAATTTTCCTGTCCCCATAATTGCCATATGGGTAAATAACCATAAGTTTTGTACTGGCGTAGCATACTGTTTACAAACCGTCCGTCATGCTCAGGCTCAACTAAGGTATAAAGCGGATTAGCCGCACGATAACTATCCCACAATGAAAATGTGGAATAATGTGTTTTATCTTTGGCCTTTTTAACGGTATAATCAGCAGCCATGTAATCACCATTTACATCAGCAAGGTTATTAGGTTGTAAAAAAGCATGGTAAAGGGATGTGTAAAAAATCTGCTTTTTAAGCTCAGTACCTTCAACCTTTATCTTTTGAAGTTCTTTCTCCCACTTAGCATCTGCCTC
>JAQBOY010000217.1 GCA_028287805.1 Mucilaginibacter sp. | reverse complement strand
ATTTTATAATCACACTGCTTGTTTCCCATTTTTCTTTTAAATATTTTGAATCTTATTTCATCAACCTAAAAAAGAAAATTCAATTTACAGACTAATACTTGTTGCTAAACAAGTATTCCATGTTCTTCACATTTAAAGAGGCTGTGTTTCATTGCTTTTTGTATTTTTTATAAATGCCTTATTTACAGAATATTATATGTTTTTGGTTTAAATTTAATGTTTCACACTGTTTCACTCTATTTTATCAAAGTACTTTATATCAATAACTTATTGATATAAAGTGTTTCATATGATTCATCTGTTTCACCTTATTTGTGAAACACCCTGTTGCCAAAAAAATATGCTTTTTGTGACCTGGGAGAGGCTCGAACTCTCGACACACTGATTTAAGAGTCAGTTGCCCTGCGTTGTAGGAACTTCAGTGGAGTCGAGGGATTTTTCGCTCACGGAGCCAAGACACAAACCAAAGAAGTTCAAATGGTCGCTGACTCGTTTCTCTGGTCAAAACCCATAGATAGTTCATATATATAAATTAGCTATGACCTTATTGCTCCCCGGCCCTAATTTCCTGCTCAGGTACATTATTGTAAGCGAAATCATGAATTAGTACCTGCTCTTTTCCGCCTGTATTACTTAACCTAACCCATCCGTAATGAACCCGGTTGTTCACTCTAAACTGGATGGCCAAATAATTTTGTCGCGCGATCCATGGTCCTGAAAATTGCTTTTGTTGACCATTGTCCGCCGAACTAATGATAAGGCCTGAATTCAAAAATGAATTCCATTCATAACCTGCAGCCGGATTTGCTGATATTGAAGAACCGATAGTAAATGGGGTTGCCCACAATCCACTCAGCACAAGCTGAGGTTCCTTACTAACTATTATTTTGCAGCCTTGTGAGTCATCTGGATTGACAAGCAGATACAGGGATGCTATATTGTTTTCCATCACCAGTACGCTGACGAAATAAAAATCAGATTTACCATCTCCGTTAACATCTAAATTCAGGTGCTGATTATAAGCCAATATGGTATTGACCTCCTTATGAATAATTTGTGGAACAGAAATTTCACTCTTGTCTTTCTTCTTGCAGCATGTTAAAGCAAGAGAGAGAACTGCAATAATTGTATAATAATTTTTCATTTTCCATTTTTTAGAATCCATCAGGATGTAACTGTATTTTGACTTATTTAAGGTTTTTTGGCGGCCTGCATCTTAATGAAATAATACTCTTATCTTACAATAGATCGAGAAACGATTAAACCGTTACACTAAATAACTAATTAATTAGGTCATAATAATATATGCCAGGCAATTGCTAAATGCAGGGTCCCTTCGGAGACCCTGCAGGAACCGAATTATCTGATCTCCAGCAGTAAGGCCAGAGGCCTTATAATATAAGTCACCCGTCAAGAGACAACCGGGGTTTAAAATGTAAGTTGGGTGTAGTTATACAGGTTGACATATTTCTCTCCAGAAATTGAAGAGGGGTAGAGATTCATATTAGCATTAGTGTGAAAATAGGCCATTAGCGGTCCCTGATCAATAGTAAAAAAATTTGGATTACCCACACCGGGTGTATGATTCATGATAGATGCTAAATTATCCAGGGTGCGTTGGAAAGCGGGTGTTGCAGCGGACTGGGCGGTGGTATAACATTTAAAATATACCCACATTGGAAATGTATTAGCTAAATTTAGATTGGAATCAAAGGACGAATTTGTTTGTACACTCGTCTTTCCGGTCCGTACTCCGTTTGCGTACGTTTCATGAACCTCTTTTATATTATGACCATTGTTGTCATAGATGTAATTGGTGCTTTCTTTATTTGGGTTGAATACCTGGGTGAGCAAGTCGTTTTCATATGTTAAGGTAATCGTACTATTTAAAACTTTATTTCTTTGGTAAAACGCGATGGTTCTGATATGAGTGCCTAAGTAGGTAACAACCGAAGAAATAATATCGCAATCCTGATCTTGGTTTTGGTGGAAAAGATTAATCTCCGTAGAAGTTAAGTGTCCTTGTGAGTCGTAAGCAAAGTTCGTATTTATCAAATAGGGCTTTAATTGATAGTAGCTCGTTAAATGTACATAGGAAGTCAACAGCCGATCGTTGTACCCAATAACGGTAGTATCAGGTTCGGGAACTGTATTACAGTCAATCATTGTAGAAAAGTTAAACCCCGTAACTTTAGTAAGACCATAAAATGGAGTAACGGTTGCCGCCAGATTAGCCATTTTAAGGGTGTTTTGCTTAACACACGATGAAAGGAACAGTGCAATACCAATGAAGTAAAAAATTTCTTTTTTCATAAGGAAATATTTTAAGTTAGTTTAAAAACAGATACCAGTATGGACAGAGGAATAAAATGTGTAATGAGAGGGAGATGCTGATTATAAGTTAATTACACAACTAAGAGTTGTATTTTGTTTTCCTTGATAAAAATTTATTTCATAATGGACAATTAATCGACAGCCATTAATTATCATTGATGCATCTCCAGGCAAGGCCAGTAAAAAAATAGATTGAAAAAGGTTTTCATACACAATAAATAACGCAATTATAGTGAATGAAGTTAAAGCGCCGGGAATATGTTGCATCAGGGTTTATCGCGGCACACATGGAATGATGCGGGATCAGGATATTCTTGCCTTAATAATCATCGATTTCCAAAAATAAGCTACTCTGCCGCAGCCTTTAAAATCTGTAACTGTAAAGCCTTCTTCGGTTAAAATCTGACTTAAAGTAGATCTTGACCAAAATTTTATGTGCCCACCCATCCACATAGGAAGCAAATGTGTATCCCATTTGTTTACTATACTTAAGGCAAGGTTTTTTAAATAACCATGATAAGGCGTTGACAGGATTACCTCACCGTCATTTTTTAGTGCACGTTTGCAGAAATCGATAAACGCACGGGGGTTATATAAATGTTCAATTACTTCTGTGGCGATAATTGTATCAAATTTGTAAGGTTGAAGCTCTGCTGGCAATTCGCCGGTTGACAGATCCTGAACAAAGAATCTATCAGTATTGGTTTGACGTGCTATTGCGATTCCCTTTTCAGAAGCGTCTATGCCAAATGCATTATACCCTTCACTAATCAAGTAGTTTACCCAATATCCATTACCGCAACCTAAATCTAAAATACGATGATTTTTATTAAGTAATGAAAGCAATGGGCCTTTCAGATATTGAACTGTATGCGCGGGTTCATCATTGAAAAATCCGTAGTCTTTATAGTCAGCCATGTGGTAATCAATTTATTAGATTACTAATTTATTTAGATTATTTTAAATATTTAAAGTTTTATTTGGAATGCTCGGTCCGTTAACTATATTGGGAATAAAGCCTCCGTTAAAAGTGGCCACAGGTATTGTGTCAGATTAGGGAGATCTAAGGCGATAGATCATTGGTGAAAGAGGAATACAGCAATTCGGAAAAGTGGATATGTTTTTTTGTGAATTTCGGGAACAATCATTCCGTTAAATGCTATATTTATATTTTTATGGCAATAAAAGCATCTATATGGCAAGGACAAAGGAATTTGACGAAAAGAACGTACTTGAAAAAGCGATGAATTTATTTTGGACTAAGGGATTTAGCGGTACATCTGCCCAGAATTTGGTAAATGGATTAGGCATTAGCCGTTCCAGCCTGTATGATACCTTTGGCGACAAACATCTTCTTTTCATAAAATCGCTGGAATATTATCGGGAAAATATGGCTGGGAAATTAATTAGGATGATTAATGAATCTACAGATATTGAAGATACCGTCCGGTGGATATTCCAAACCATTGTTAATGAATCGTTGTCCGACAAATTGTCAAAAGGATGCTTTATGGTCAATTCAACTGTTGAATTAGCCCCCAACGATGCGCAAATTTCGGCCATTATCGATGCCAATACGCAGGACATAGAAGATTCATTCTACCGCATCATCAAAAAAGGACAACAATTGGGAACAATACCTGAAGGTTCGTCCGCACGTTCTCTGTCCCGTTTTCTGTTCAATACCATTACTGGGCTTCGTGTCCTGGCAAAAACAAAACGGATGAACAGGGAAGTCTTTGACGATGTTGTGAGTATAGCCATTTCCGTGTTGAAGAAATAAGATTAACAAATATCGGAGTATAAGAGCGCTGCATTAATTGCTCATAAAACAACTCATTATTCAATAAACTATATCCCGGTTTCATGTGGTAGCCGCTGCCAAAACCTATGATGTAAAGAAATTGGCAGCAGAAGTGCTGAAGCAAAGAATAAAACACGGTGAGCAGGAATATAATCCTTTTGTTGAAGGTTTATTTGAAGTGGTCAATTTACCCCAGGAAGGAAAGGCGGATTCAGTGTTTTATATTTATTCGGCAATGCCGCAAGGGAAAAAGTTAAAATGCAGCCATAATGAAGGCATCCGTTACTCCGCCTAAAAGAGAGGTTAAGGAAAAACCGAAACCAAAGGGTAAGAAATAATATTACTTCTCGCTCACTCCCGCTAATAGTTATTTATCTCAAGGATTGTTTTATC
>JAQBOY010000213.1 GCA_028287805.1 Mucilaginibacter sp. | reverse complement strand
TAACTGCCGTTTACGGATATGAAGATGGAGCACTTAATACCTTTAAAAAAGCAAAAGAATTAGGTTTAAAATGTATTTATGACCTTCCGATAGCTTACTGGGAAACCGGGCGCAAGCTCATGTTGGAAGAAGCAGAACGCTTGCCGGCCTGGGCATATACATTAGGCGGTGGTATTAAAGATTCTGAAGAGAAACTTGAACGTAAAACAAAGGAATTAGAACTTGCTGACATAGTAGTTGGCCCCGGAGAATTTGTAAAGCAATCCTTACCGTTATGGGCAAACAGTAAACAAATGATCATGGCGCCTTTTGGTTCACCCCAAAGAATAAAGAATGACAAAAGGAGACTGAATTTTGGAAAGGATAATTCTAAGCTACGCGTTTTGTTTGCGGGCTCTTTAAGCCAGCGTAAAGGCTTAGGAGATTTGTTTTCTGCTATCAGGCTACTTAACAATCCTCAAATAGAGTTGGTAGTAATGGGTTCATTAATGGCACCTATGGAGTTTTACCGTAAACAGTTACCTGGCTTTACTTATATGCCTAACAGATCGCATGAACAGGTATTAGCATTAATGAGATCATGTGATGTGCTTTGTTTGCCTTCAATTGTAGAGGGTAGGGCATTGGTGATGCAGGAAGCAATGAGCCAGGGATTACCACTCATAATTACACATAACACTGGCGGGGAAGATCTGATTGAGGAAGGTTGTACCGGGTTTCTCGTTCCCATTAGATCATGTGATGCCATTGCGGAGAAGCTTAACTGGTTTTTGGAAAACAGATCCTCAATATCATCAATGGGAAGAAGGGCACAAAATCATGCGGCTAAATATACATGGGAAGGATATGGATCTAAGATCGTGTCAGCTCTGTTAGATTTTTAAAGTATTTTTTTAAAATACCAAAGAGGTAAATACTATGGATACCATTGGTTATTCAAATTTCGGTGTAAGAAAAAATACTGATCTTAAAGAGGTTAGTAGCAGTTTATCTACTAAGTCGATGCTTAAGAAAGGTATTTGGCTTTACTTTCTCTTGTTGATTTTTGAAGGGGCATTACGTAAATGGTTTATACCATCGCTTGCAGGGCCACTATTAATTATTCGCGATCCGCTTGTTTTATGGATTTTAGTAACAGCGTGGAGACGAGGGTTCTTTCCCTTGAATTATTATAT
The DNA here is from genome assembly GCA_028287805.1 of Mucilaginibacter sp. Lineage (GTDB taxonomy): Bacteria > Bacteroidota > Bacteroidia > Sphingobacteriales > Sphingobacteriaceae > Mucilaginibacter. Next base: position 16,305 of record JAQBOY010000213.1, on the reverse strand, counting down.
AGCCGGGATGATGCTTATTGGGCTTATTGGTATATATACTGCCTTTTTTCTCGGGCATAGGAATCTTGCAGTAGCACTTTACGGGGCAAGAATATTGATGCTTCATTTTCCTTTAATATTTGTAATCGGAAACGTATTTACTAAATATGATGTAATTAAAATGGGATATATAACCTTAATAATTTCTATTCCAATGGCTGTTCTTATAATGCTTCAGTTTTATAGCCCGCAAACAGCCTGGGTTAACAGGGGAGTAGGCGGAGAGGACGGAGCTGGGTTTAGTGGTTCAGGTATTTTTTTTCGCCCCCCCGGAACTTTTTCTTTTACAAATGGAAATACGCTGTTTTTTAATTTTGTAGCTTGTTTTGTCTTTTACTTCTGGGTTAATTATAAATATGTTAACCGGTTTATCCTCGCCGGGGCTACAGTAGCACTTTTAATGGCTATCCCATTTTCTATCAGTAGGGGATTGTTTTTCCAGGTAATTATATCCATGCTTTTTGCTGTTACGGGGGCTTCAATCAATCCAAAGCATGCAGGGCGAATAATGCTTATTATAGGCGGAGCAATGTGCGTTTTAGTGCTTTTAAGTTTTACCCATTATTTTCAAACAGCAACCCAAGCTTTTACAAATCGTTTCGAAACTGCAAATAAGACGGAGGGAGGATTAAATGGAGTTCTTTTAGGCCGTTTTATGGGAGGAATGACAGAAGCAGTTTCAACATCCTCCCAACAGCCCTTTTTTGGCTATGGATTAGGGATGGGAACAAATGTTGGAAGCATGCTATTAAATGGCGACCGCTATTTCTTACTATCTGAAGGAGAATGGGGAAGAGTAATTCAAGAACTTGGCCCTATTATGGGGTTGGTAGTAATTTTTCTGCGTCTGAAATTGGCCGTTAAAATAACCTTAGCTGGTTATAAAAACATGATAATGGGTAATTTGATGCCATGGATGTTGCTTAGTTTTGGCTTGTTGCTTTTAGCGCAAGGTGGTTGGGCTCAACCAACATCATTAGGCTTTTGTACACTTATTACCGGGTTAATAATGGCATCCTTCAACACAACAGGAATATAATTGATAAGTTGAAGCGATAAATTTTCAATACATCATTAGTAAATCATTAAATGTGAATATTGTATTCTTCACACATCCTGCTTTTCTTCAGTATAGAAGTATGGATAGCTTTTCAAATATGCTATACACAGCTATGGAAAAAAAGGGGCATAAAGTTGAGGTTTGGTCTCCTGTTTCTGTTTTTTCAAGTCTTCCTGTGGGTAAGTTTATTAAAAAGTGGTTAGGGTATATTGATCAATACCTGGTTTTTACACGCACTGTTCGCTTGCGCTTAAAAAAATGCAGTCCTGATACGCTATTTGTGTTCACAGATCAGGCACTTGGTCCATGGGTATCTTTAGTAATAAATAAGCCACATGTAATTCATTGTCATGATTTTCTTGCTTTACAATCAGCAATAGGTGAAATACCTGAACATCATACATCCTGGAGCGGGCGCATATATCAATCATTTATTCGTAAGGGCTATTCACGTAGCACAAATTTTATTTCAGTTTCCAAAAAAACAAAAGAACAACTTCATAAATTTCTTCCGAAGACGGCCGTATGTTCGGAAGTTGTTTATAATGGTTTAAAAGAAACGTTTAAAGCAGGGGAGTCGTTGATAGCCAGAGAGCTGTTAAAAAATATTACTGGTATTAATTTAATGGAGGGCTATATTCTTCATGTTGGTGGCAATCAGTGGTATAAAAACAGAGTAGGTGTTATTGAAATTTATAATGCCTGGCGTTCAAAAAGTAAATTAGAATTGCCTTTGTTATTAATTGGGGATTATCCATCTCCTCAATTGGTTAAAACACATTCCCAATCTCCTTTTAAATATGATATTCATTTTTTAGTTGAAAAGAGTGATGAATTTATTAATAAGGCTTATGCAGGAGCTTCTGTTTTTTTGTTCCCTTCACTTGCAGAAGGTTTTGGCTGGCCTATAGCCGAAGCAATGATGTGCGGGTGCCCGGTAATAACCACTAACGAGGCACCTATGACTGAAGTTGGTGGTAATGCAGGTTTTTTTATCCCCCGCCGACCCAATAACAATATTAATGTACAAAACTGGGCAAACGGAGCCGCGGAGCTGGTAAATGATATTATTGGATTTTCATGGCAAAAACGCCAAAAAGTTGTGGATTTAGGAATTACAAATGCGAAAAGGTTTAATGCAATAAACGCGCTGGATCATATCGAATCAATTTATATAAATATACTTCAGCATAATAATTCACATGAAAATATTGCACGTTGTTGATTCGATAGATGCTGAGAAGGGAGGAGTTAGCCAGGCTGTACAAATTATAGTTGCTGAAAGTGTTAAAAATGGAATTTGGACAGAGGTGATTAGTATAGATTATCCAACATATTTCATTGACAATAGCTTATTTACGGTTCATGCTTTAGGCCCTTCTAAAACACCCTGGAGTTACAGTGGTAAGCTTATTCCCTGGTTACTTAAAAACATATCCCGTTTCGATGTTATAATTATACATGGATTGTGGCTTTATCAAAGTTACGGGGTAACAAAGGCGCTAAAAATTTTTAAGAATAAAGAACACAAAAAGGAGGGATATAATTCTCCCAAACTTTTTATTATGCCTCATGGAATGCTTGATCCCTATTTTCAGCATTCAAAAGGCCGGAAAATTAAAGCAATAAGAAACTGGCTATATTGGAAATTAATAGAGGGGCACGTTGTAAATAAAGCTGATGGCATCCTGTTTACCTGCAGGGAAGAATGCCGGTTGGCTAATGATACTTTTCGTCCCTATCACCCTAAATATAAGGCAATAGTAGGATTAGGCATTATTGAACCGCCCGCTTTTAATTATGCAATGCACCAGGCGTTCCTTAAGAAATGTCCGGGTATTAAAAATAATTCATATATCCTTTTTCTGGGCAGAATAGATCCTAAAAAAGGCATTGATCATTTGATTAATGCTTATGGAAAAGTTATCAATGAAATAAGGGTAAATGAAATAGCGCTATCAGCAATAAGAGTTCTGAAAAATGGCACTGATTCAGCTAATTCGAAAAATGAAAAATTTCCAAAACTTGTTATAGCCGGTCCCGGCCTGGAAACACCTTACGGGAAAAAGATTCACGATATGGTAAGTAGTAACCCATTTCTTAGCGCATCAGTTTTTTTTACCGGAATGTTGGAGGGAGAAGCTAAATGGGGGGCTTTTTATAACTGTGATGCGTTTTTATTACCCAGTCATCAGGAAAATTTCGGAATTGCTGTTGTTGAAGCCCTTGCTTGCTCAAAACCGGTTTTGATTTCTAAACAAGTAAATATTAGTTATGAAATAAAGGCTTTTGGCGGAGGTTTAGTTGACGATGATTCTCTTGAAGGTACCTGTAATATATTAAAGTCATGGTTTAAAATGCCGCATCAGGATCAAATAACAATGGGCGTTCAGGCACGCAAATGTTTTGAAAATTATTTTGCAGCAGGTCCTGCTGTTGACAAGGTTATAAAAGCGGTAAGTGCAAAATATTAAGATATTCGAGAGGTAAATTATGTATAATAAAGATACGGTTATCGGGCCTTCCTTTTCTTTACTGAATCGTTTCTACAGAATCTTATGGAGTGTTGTTAGGATTTTGCTTTTTTATCCGTCGCCTAAACCATTTCATAAATGGAGAGCATTTTTGCTTAGGGCATTTGGTGCTAAAGTTGGTAAAGGTGTACATGTTTATCCGGGAACTAAAATATGGGCACCCTGGAATCTTGAGCTTGCTGACGAATGTGGTATTGCCAGTGGGGCGAATCTTTACTCGCAGGGGAAAATATTTATTGGACGGCGTTCAGTAGTTTCACAGGGTGCACATTTGGTTACCGGGACTCATGATTATACCAAGATAGGATTCCCGCTGATTACGATGCCAATTTATATTGGGCATAATGCGTGGATAGCAGCTGAGGCGTTTGTGCATCCCGGAGTTACGATAGGCGATGGCTGTGTTATAGGTGCAAGATCTGTAGTCACGACTGACATGCCCGAATGGAAAGTATGTGTCGGGAATCCGTGTAAGCCAATAAAAGTTAGAGAATTAATTTAAAAGCTAATTTCTGATGGAAGAAAGTACTTTAATACAAAAAAGGGTAGATAAGGTTATTTTAAGAATTATAGAAAGGGTACCCGCATTTAATATTGATGCACTTGATCTGACTATTGCTATTCCTGTTAAAAATGAAGAGGTAAATCTTTCCAGATGCCTTTCTGAAATTGGTGATGACTTAGCCAGGCATGTTGTTGTAATTGATTCAGGCAGTACTGATAATACCAGGCAAATAGCAAAAAGCTTCGGAGCAGAAGTGATTGATTTTGTGTGGAATGGTAGGTTTCCAAAGAAACGTAATTGGTTTTTAAGGAACTATTCTTTACAAACGAAATGGGTGTTATTTCTTGATGCAGATGAATACCTGACACCTCAGTTTAAATCAGAACTTAAATCTACACTGGCTAACAGTGATAAGGCCGGCTATTGGTTAAGTTATTCTGTTTATTTTTTAGGAAAGAAACTAAAAGGAGGATACCCTTTAAGAAAACTGGCGCTTTTTCAGGTAGGCGTTGGAGAATATGAGAACATTGATGAACATCAATGGAGCGAATTAGATATGGAGGTGCATGAACATCCTATTGTTAAAGGTGAGGTTGGAGTTATAAAAAGTAAAATAGATCATCAAGACTTTAGAGGAACGGCACATTTTATATTAAAACATAATGAATATGCGAGTTGGGAAGCGGCCAGGTTTTTAAAAGCCGAAGGAATAAATACTGCTTCGAAAAAATGGACTAAAAAACAGCTTTTAAAGTATTATTTAATGCGTAGTATTTTTATCGTGCCCTTATTTTTCTTTGGCAGCTTCTTCTTCTATCGGGGGTTTCGTGATGGTGCAAGAGGGTTTGCACATGCGGTCCTTAAAATGTCTTACTATATGCAAATTTATTGCAAAATACGTGAGAGCCGTAATTTATAATTCTGTTAACTATAACACTTGTATTAACAAAAATATAAGGATTGTACCTCTTTATAATATGTACCGTCCTAAAAAATAATTTATTAACCATTAAATTTAGTACTATGAAAAAAATGATTGCTACCACACTTATAGTGTGCTCACTTTCCTGTGTAACGTTAGTTTCAAAAGCCTTTGCAGCCGATCCTAATGTGCAGAATAATAACGGAAACTCGGGGAACAACGGGAACAATGGGAACAACGGAAACAATGGGAACAACGGAAACTCGGGAAACAACGGAAATTCCGGGCATCGTGACGCTCCATTTGATGGCGGTTTGACTTTACTTGTTGGCATAGGGCTTTTTTATGGTCTTAAAAAAGCATATGATAGCAGAAAACAAGGGGTAAACCAGTTTTAAATTATCTTTAATAGGCTTGTTTATAACGATAGTAAATTCTTGTCAGTTAAAACTATTGTTATAGTTATTTACTATCGTTTTATTCAAACATTATGTTTTCAATAACACATCATTTTGACATTACCTGGTTCATTAAATTTATTATAATAGTATTGTTATTATACTATTTTTCAATTGCATTTAATGGAATTGTTTCTCCCGAAGGGCAGTTTTATAGTCCTTTTTTGGATCACTACCTTAATTATATACATTGGATAAGGATTTCAATTTTATATGGTTCGAATTTTATTGCAAATGCTTTTGGAACCCCTTCTTATGTTGCAGGTTCCCAACTAATAAAAGTAGCAAACGGAACTGAAGTAGAGATATGGCTGCCTTGTTTGGGCCTGGGTGTGATGAGCTGTTGGATATCTTTTGTAATTACCCATCATCATGCCTGGCGAAAAAAAATAATATGGTGTTTAACCGGTATCCTTATTATTTGGTTTCTTAATTGCTGCAAAATAGCCTTGTTACTCATCTCTTTGAATAAAAACTGGAGAACCTATAATACCATTGATCAACATGATATGTTTAATATTGTAGCCTATGTCTTCATTTTTATTTTAATGTATTTATACTCAAAAGATAATAAAAGGTATACAAGAGTAGCTACTTGAATACCATCAACTTTAAATAATTTCTTTCCTCATCCCCCCATATTATAGCGTTTTCCCTGATTGTGTGTTGCCTTATATAAGGCCTTATTATAACCTAAAACCCCTAATCATGCATAATAGAATATTATTAATAGGAGGGAACTTCTACCCCGAACCCATTGGTATAGGAAAATACAATGGAGAAATGATGGATTGGCTGGCAGAAAATGGATATAATTGTACGGTAGTTACTACTTATCCTTATTATCCTCAATGGAAGGTACAGCTTCCGTATGTTAAGAAATCCTTTTGGTATAAAAAGGAAATTAAATATATCAAGCCTTATTATGAAAATAGCGTAAAGATATACAGGTGCCCGCAATATGTACCCGTTAATCCTACCGGAACTAAAAGAATTATTCTCGACTTTTCTTTTTTCCTGACTTCCCTTATTGTAATACTCAGGCTTTTGTTGCGGAAAAAGTATGATATTATTATTTCTGTAGTTCCATCTTTCCAATTAGGATTATTAGCAATACTATATAAGAAGATACGTGGAGGGAAATTTTTTTATCACATACAGGACCTTCAAATTGATGCAGCCCGCGATTTAAACATGATAAAATCACCGGCATTAATTAATTTTCTTTTTAGTATCGAGAAATACATATTAAAACAAGCCGATGTAGTAAGCAGCGTTTCTGCAGGGATGATTGAGAAGATAGAAATGAAATGTGATAAAAAGGTGAATTTTTTCCCTAACTGGGTGAATACGAAAGCATTTTACCCAATACCAGAAAAAGCTGAATTAAAGAAAGAGTTTAATTTCGATCCATCAAACATCATTATATTGTATTCGGGAGCTATTGGAGAAAAGCAAGGATTAGAGAATATATTATTAGCGGCTAAATCATTTATTGATAATACTAACATTAAGTTTGTGGTATGCGGATCAGGGCCTTACCTAAAAAGGCTTGAGGACCTAAAAGACAGCCTGGATTTAAAAAACATAGTTTTTATGCCAACGCAGCCTATTGAAAAGCTTAACCACTTTTTAAATATGGCCGACATTCATTTAATTATTCAAAAATCTCATGCCAGCGACCTGGTTATGCCTTCTAAATTAACTACAATTTTAGCAATTGGTGGTGTTACATTAATTACAGCCCTCCCTGATTCATCTTTATATAAATTAATTAAGCTACACAATTTGGGTATTGTGGTAGAGCCTGAAAACGAGTATGCTTTAAGTTCAGGTATAAGTGAAGCCATTAATAATAGCCATATTGATATAAGTATAAATGCACGTGCTTATGCAGAAAAATATCTGTCAATAGGAAAAATAATTCCCCGGTTTTCAGAGGATATGGATGTGTTGCCAGATATTGATTTTATGGAAAGTTTTAACCTGCAAATCACTAATCAGCTTGTTCCTGCCGAAAGCTAAAAGTATAGGCTCATTTATTAAAAACTGAATTGATCTAATATTATATATAGGAAATGAACATATCAATTTTATAATATGAAAACAAAAATCAACTCTTTTTTTAAACCGGGCATAGAAGTAAAGGAAACAGGTAATTATCTGGAATGTTCTATTGCACACCCATCAGAAGCTATAAAGGCTAACGCACATTACTTCGGTAATTTTGAATGGGCAGAGGAGTACCTTATTTATTGTCATAGAAGTAATTCATTTAAAACCCGATGGACAGCGGCTCTTGGCGATTGGACAGATAAAATTGTAGTTGATATTGGTTGTGGTCCGGGCAATATATTTGCTACATTAAAAGGAAAACCTAAAATTTTGATTGGAATAGATGTGGCTCCAAAATCATTAGAAATAGCAGCAGAAGTAGGCTATACCGCTGTTTTGGCTGATGCTACGAATCTTCCTTTTATATCAGGCTTTGCCGATGTTGTAACTTTAAATGCAGCTTTACATCATTGTGAGGATATGGATGCCGTATTGAGAGAAGCAGCGCGTTTGGTTAAACCAGGAGGATTAATTGTAACAGATCACGATCCTCAGTTAAGTGCATGGAATTATACTGGAATAGCTAAGTTAATGTGGAATTTCAGGCTTTTTTATTATAAAATTATTGGTCATGGTATTCATAAAACCAAACATCAGCAATTTTGGGGGTTAGCATGTGAAATACACCATAAACCAGGGCATGGCGTTACCAAAGATATGTTTGAAAAGCTATTGGAGCCTATGGGTTTTAAAGTTAATGTTTTTCCGCATAATAATGAATTAGGAGCAGAAGTACTGGAGGGAAAAAAAGGAAAAGCATCTTTAAAATATCAACTTGGCAATTTGCTATCAGGCAGAAATCCCAATGCCGATACAAGCGCTTTATCTTTAATGTGTATAGCAAAAAAGAATATGGACTATAAACACTTAAGTAATTAAAATCTATCAATTTACTTACTAACTTAAAAACCTGCACAATGGATCAACATTATGGACATGTAGTCGAAAAAGTAGTCAGAATGAATGGCTACAGCATTAGCGAACTTGCTCGTTTAACCAAGGTAAACAGAAGATCAGTATATAATTGGTTTGACCAAAAGCATTTAAAAGCGGATATTATATATCGTATAGGATGTGCTTTAAATTATGATTTTTCAGCTGAATTTCCGAATTTGATCTTAATAAATGAATTTAAAAGATTAAGTGACATGAGGGTAAAAGATGAGAATGTTGAAATATTACATCATAAACAAACAAATGAAAGTTATTGGAAAGATAAGTACATTAATCTGTTAGAAAAATATAATGATTTGCTGAAAAGCAGGGTTGAATTTCACGATCAGATATCTTGAAAATAACTAATAATAATAGCTCTTTATAGTTCGCCTAATGCATTAAAGGGGCGGTGATCATTGATCACCGCCCCTTTTTGTTAATAAATAGCTCAATTTACAAAATTGGCACTTGGCTATGCTATTGGCTTCGTAATGAGTGATAGATCAACATTGAATAATCATTTACTTAGCTGTCAAGCGTTTTTGTTTTAAGCTGTTTTCGATGGCCTAACCGGAGTAATGAAGGAAAAACACAAAGCAATAAAGGTAACGCAGCCACAAAACCACCAATAACAGCCACTGCCAAAGGTTGCTGCATTTGGGCACCCAACCCTATTCCCAATGCCAGGGGCATCAAAGCCAGTATAGCTCCAATTGCTGTCATGAGTTTAGGCCTGATGCGCAAACTTATTGCGTAATTAATGGATGTGTCTACATTCCCGGTGTCCCTCAGGTTAAAGCGGAACTGGTTGAGTGTAAAAATGGCATTTTCGGCAATAATGCCCACAATCATTATAATACCGGTATAACTGCTTACATTCAGCGGTATTCCAACAATATACAGAGCCAGGATACACCCGCCAATACCTAAAGCTGAAATTATAATAACCAATATAGCCTGTAGCCAATCTCTGAACAGGAAAAGCAATACTGCAAAAACCAAAATAATAGCTAAGCCGAGTATGAGCAGCAATTCGTGAAAAGACTGCTGTTGTTCACTATATGCACCACCGTAACTGATGTAATAACCTTTAGGAAGGTTGAGCTTTTGTTGGAATTGCTGCTGAATTTCCGCGATAGCCCCACCCAGATCCCTATTATCTAATCGTGCGGTTAAAATAATATTTGCCTTTAAGTCTTCCCGTTTCTGCTCTATTTCTCCCGATAGTACATTAACTGCGCAAAAGAAAGATAATGGGCGGGTTGTACCATCCGGAAGAAATATCAATTGGCGCTTAATGTGATCGAGGTCATTGTCTGTAAAATTGGTAAAACGTAATAAAATCCTGCGCATTTGTTCTCCGTCCTGCAACTGACCTACTTGAATTCCACCCGTCATTGCTGCCTGGGCAGGGGAGGGTTCGGGCATATTAGCATTCATGCCCAGGGGGACGCCTCCTGTGTATGCGGCCAGCTGCATCTGGAAATCAGTGAGTGAAATTTTATAGAGATTTAATTTGTCCTGATCAGGAACAAACTCAAGAGACGGGCCGGCAGTTACCAAACCGTTATTAAGGTCAGCCACACCCCGGATGTTTTTTAGAATGTCTTCAGCTTGTTTAGACAATACTTTTAACGTTTGATAATCATCGCCGAATAATTTAATTTCTATCGGCGATGGTGTACTCATCAGGTCTCCCAATAAGTCTGAAATCCGTTGCCCGAAAGATATATGCAGGACCGGAACGCGGGCGGCGATTCCCTCTCTTAATTCTCCAATAACTTCACCGGTAGATTTTGTTCTATTCTTATTCAGCTGTATGGAGTAATCACCAAAGTTGGGCGGCGCTGCCCGAAAACCCATTGTTACGCCTGTACGCCGGGAATAGGTTTCCACACTGGGATTATGAGTGATTATTTTTTCCATTTCCCGGCACATCCGGTCTGTTTCTTCAATCGAAGTTCCGGCAGGTGAAAAATAATCAAGTACGATAGTACCTTCATCCAGATCAGGTAAAAAGCCGGTTTGCAGTTTACCTGAGGCAAACCAGGCGGATAAGATTAAAGCAATAATAAATAAGATGGCAATAGCCGGCCTCTTAAATGTCCATGTTAACCATCTAAGTTTGTCGGTAGAAAATTCTGAATGTTCATGATCTCCTTTCTTGCCCTTGTATCCGATCACCAGATGTAAAACCGGCAGTAAAAGCCAGGTAACCAGAAAGGAGGTGACTAAAGTGATTTGCATGGTATCAGAAAGTTCTTTGAAAAAACTCCCAGCCAGGCCACTCATTAAACGAAAAGGGAAAAAGATAACAATCGTGGCTAAGGATGAACCTATCATTGCGGGGAAAAGATCTTTAATTGATTCCCTTACGATCTGGTATTTATTTTTTTCAGGATGTTCTTCATGCCCACGGTAAATTTGTTCAATAATTACAATAGCATCATCTATAATTAAACCAACGGATGCTGCAATAGCACCTAAAGACATAATGTTAATGGTGATTCCTGAAAGGAAAAGAACTAATATAGTAAAGCACAAGGTTACCGGTATAGTTAGCATTACTGCCAGGCTTGCTCTCCATGACCGCAGAAATAAGACCATCACCAAAATAGCCAGAAAAAGACCCTCATATATAGTTTTGATCACACTGTGGATACTGTCTCCCACAAATGCGCTTTGGTCATAATAAGGTTTTAATTCATATCCATCAGGCAATGCCTTGCGTACTGCTGCCGCCTGTACTTCAGCTTCTTTTGCAAAATCAAGCAGATTTATTCCCGGCTGTTTAACCAGGTCAATTTGAACCGCGTTTTTCCCATTGGCGTTGATGACAACAAATTCCTGCTGTTCCTGTATATCTACCGTCGCAAAATCTCTGAGTTTAATTAACCGTGTGCCATCGTTTTTAATAGTTATATTACCTAATGCATCGGCATCCATTACTCTTGTATCTGTAAGCGTTAAATACAAGCGGTTAAAATTGGCAAGGTTACCATTAGATAAAACAAAGTTATTGTTAGCAAATGCGCTAACTATGGTAGCAGGTGTAATACCCAGCGAAGACATTTTAGCTGCGTCAGGGATGATAACAAAATCTTTACCTCTTCCTCCTCTGATTACCACATTTGATATGCCTTTAACCTGCGAAAACAATGGACGCAATACCAGGTTAGCCTGATCCCGCAGGGCAACCTGGCCATGAACATTGCTGGATAGGGTATAGCCATATACCGGAAATAAGGATTGATTCATGGCCTCAACAGATAAATTGATTCCTGGTGGTAAAAAGTTTCTTATTTCGTTAATACGGCTTTCAATCTGTGTTTTTTCACCATAAGTATCTAATCCCCATTCAAAATAAACTTCCATAGTACAACTTCCTCTGCTGGTGCTGCTCTTAACTATGGTTACTCCTCTAACCTTCTTAACCGCACTTTCCAAAGGTTTTGTTACCGTTATCATCATCCGGTTTATGGGTATCTGACCCGCATCTACAATAATAGATACCCTTGGAAATAATACTTCCGGAAAAAGGTTGGTTTGCATCCGGGTATAAAAGAATATACCTGCAACCAACAAAACAGCGCCTACGAATAGGATGGGCCTCGAAAACAACTGGAAATATGTTTTTTTCTCTTCCATATTTCTTTATTTAATAACGTTTACTAAAGCGGTATCAGCCAGCCCGTAGTTGCCGCTGGATAAAATCCGGTCTCCGGAGTGAAATTTTGGAGATATTACTTCTATTTCCATGGTGTTCTTGCTGCCCAATGTAACCGGCACTTTTACGGCAATGCTGTCATTCTGCATTTTCATTACCCAAAATTGTTTAAGCAATTCATCGCTTAAAATACATGACCTTGGCAGCACCTGCTGTTGCCCTGATTTCGTTTGGCTTATCTGTACTTTAGCCAAAAGATTTTCGGGAAGAAATATGCTTTTATCAGGTTTGGCTAAAAGAGTTTGCGTTTGTGCAATAGCATTCATTGAAGCCAAGGGGGTGGTAATGGTAGCACTATGCGTAGTGAGATCTGGTAAAGTAATAACACATTTTTTTCCCGGTTTTACAATATTGATGTATTCATAAGGCACATTGATCTGAAAGGCCAGAAAATTGTTTTCAGCTATCGTACACAGTTGAGTTCCTTCTAACACATACTCTCCGGTTTGTTGCTTATCAAACGTAGTGATAATGCCGGATGCAGGAGCTTTTACCTCTATAAGGCCAAAACCATTCAGAGACGCATCAATTTGGCTGATATCGCTACCCAGGGCTTTTCTTTCTTTCGACTCCATAAGGTACATGATTTGACCCTTTTGGACATGGTCTCCCAGTTTTACGTAAACTTTAGTAATAAAAGCGGCAATGGACGACGTTACGCTATTTCTTCGCAGATAGATGGATGTTGCGGACAGCACCAGGTCATCGCTGATTTTACCCTCCCTGATTTCAGTGATCTGAACATTAGTTTTAGGTTTTACCGTGTTTTGATTCGTATCAGGCGACGTATGGCAGGCAGCAAGCATGATGCTGAATGTCAGTACTATTTTATGGATTTTCATATCGGTGTTATTTACCAGTTCCAATAATTGTAAGCGTTAATTAATAATAGTCGGTTAGTTTCCAGTTGTAGTAAATCCCGTTGAATAGTTATCCTGCTTTTTAATACATTGACAAAATCAATGACCGATAACTGTGCCTGAATAACTTGCTTGCGGTAACTGCTCAACAGTGATTCATACTCATTTAATTGTTGTCGTGAATTCTTTAACCGTTCGTCGTATGACTTGAGCTCATTCACGATTTGCGCTTTTCGCAGACTGTTCTGGATTTGAAAGTTTGTTTTATAAAAGGAGACAGATTGTAACAAAGCACTGGTTTTCCGCCTCGTTATCTCCTTTTGATGGCCATCGAGAATATTCCAGGTTAAAGTTAAACCGGCACTCAGGCCAAACCTGTTCCCAAGTGTAGGAAAATAAGGGCCGTTCAGACCTGTATTGCCGAATAAATTAAGTTGTGGTGAGTATTTGGTCTCAAATCCTTTTTGACCTGCAACCAGGCTCGCACTGTCGAGCCGGTATTTCTCTGTATATAAAGAATAGGCAGGCTCAATATCCTTAAGCGTAAGATTCAAGGAATCCAGTTCGTTGATGGTGGTATCGCGGATGCCACTTAAAAGTTTTAATTCTAATAAATCTTTATGATAAGCTGCTTGGTAAGTAAGTAATATGTTTACATTATTCTCATATTCAATGTTCAACAGGGTAAGATCAGAACTTTTTAACAAGTTGCCGTTTACCAGTTTCGTTACTAAAATTTGCTGTTTACTAATTAAATTGATGTTTTCTTGTGTATTCCTGGTTTGCTTTCTATCCAAAAGACAAATGATGAATTGATCAGTGATGGTTTTTTCTAAATCATGACCGGTTAACTTAATGTTATTCGTATTTATCTGTGCATTTACTACGGATTGCTCGGCTATTAATTCGGCCCGTTTACGGTTAAATAAAGGTTGGGTAATGCCAACTAATGCCTGATAATTACCACCATTGGTGTTACCCAAGTCATAGCCGTAATAATTTGTTGCCCCGTTTGGGTTTAATTCAATACGATTGTGGCCATTATCGGTAACGTATACAGGTGCTAACAGGTAATTTGCATTTAAGCCTAACTGTAGCTTTTGGTAAAGCGCTTTAATTCTTTCTGCTTCTGCCTGATTAGCAACAATCTGGTTTCTGTTGTCGTTGATTAAGGGGCTGTTGGTTTTTGCTAAAGCTATATATTCCTGAAGTGTGCTTTGAGCATGTGCAGTGAGGCCAACTAAAGTTAGTATAAACAAAAAAGCATATCGCAGATTCATAGCAAGATAATTGCTGAACTGGTTCATTTGAGATTATTTAAAAGAAATGAAAGCATACTAATCAAAATTGATTAGCAGTGGCTGTAAATAAAGTAATCAGATGGCAAGGGTATCCTTGCTAAGAGATGTTGAATAATCAACTATTTACAGATGGGGGCCCCCGAAGAAAAGACGGGGCAGGTTCCTTGAGAGACCTTTCGGCTTCATTGTGAATAAAACACTGAATTTTAAACTCAAAACTAGTTAATTGACTAATGTGGCAAATAGGGGCGGGCGGGACTGTTGCAGGCTGGAAGTTTTTAGTAAAACATTGCAGCTTGATAAGTCGTTGTCGTTCTTTATTTTTTTTTTGAACAGGAATGTGGTTTCCAACTTTTCCTTTAAACAAATCAGCATATCGCAATATCACTTCTCCTTGCAGAGAAAAGAAAATCAGCAATGTGATGCTAAGTCTACCAAATAATTTTAATCCACTCATTTATCTGTTACAAAATAACAAATGAATTCTGGAGGAAATTAGTGTGTAATATGCTTCCACGCAGGCCTTGAAAAATCAGCGATAATATAACAAAACGTCAAACCTCAGGCTCTTGCCAAAGCCGGAATGAACTTTTTAGTAATTGCATAAAAAAAGGCTGCTCTATTAAAATAGAGACAACCTTTTTTGCCTTCATTGCCGGATTGTAAACGCGATTATCCTTTCAGTAACTCGTCAAGATTACTGAGTGCCATCGTAAAGCCTGTTTCAAAGCCCATTTCAATAATTTTTGCAATATCTTCTTCCTTATCAAAGGTAATCGTGACATCGACTTTTGATCCGGTTGCTGTTTCTTTAAATTCAATCAGCCAACGCATGTTAGGAAAGCTTTTATCGAAATTACCCTGCTCATCGCAAAAGTTGTCTATAGCAGTAAAAGCATGTTGTGGTGTAATTGCTTCAAAATCCACCCGGCACCATTGCCTTTCGTTATTTGGCCCAACCATACAATAAAGCCATAGGCCACCTTCTTTGAAATTCATTGTTTTGGTTTCCGTATGCCACGGTTTGGGCGCCCACCATTGATCTAATAAACTGCTTTCCGTCCACGCTTTCCATACCTGCCCAATTGGCGCATTAAACTCCCTGGTTATTTGGAGACTTTTGTTCTCCAAATCTTTTGAAATTACTGTGTCGTTTGTCATGATTAATTACTTTTAAGTGGTTTATTCTTTGATAGTTGCTTACTTGATCCTTCCTCAGGCTGCAGAGGAATTGACTGTATCGTATTAATTGATCATTATTTCCTCAAAAAGCTGATCAAGGCTTTCATGCGATTCTGTAACACCTCTTTCCATTCCAGATTGTACCATACCATCCCGGTCTGCAACAGACTGAAAAACAGATTGAATAATTACCCTCGTTCTGTTGGATCCAAGCGGCTCAAATTTTGCAGTTTCTAATACAACATGCCCTTTTTCGGGCAGGCCCTCAAATTCAAAGGTTCTGATAATACGCTCAGGGGCTTCAACCTCATGGTTTACGCCATGAAACCCGAATGCATTACCATGAGGGTCGATATGTATAAACCGCCATTGGCCGCCGCTGCCCGGCTCGTACCTATCAATGGTCATTGTCAATTCGCATGGCCCAAGCCATCTGACCAGTAACTCAGGATCAGTAAATGCCTTGAAAACAAGCTCACGCGGCGCTTCAAATTCCCGGGTGATAAACAGCTCCTGCTTTCCGGGTTCTACAGTAACTTTTGTTTGATTTTTAGTTTCCATAATAATTTATAATTGTTGTTAATTCTTATTGTTTCTTTTTCATTTCATGCAGTAAATTATCCAGTGTGTTAAATCTTTCTTCCCAGCTTTTCCGGTATTGTTCCA
>JAQBOY010000195.1 GCA_028287805.1 Mucilaginibacter sp. | reverse complement strand
AACCGGGCTGCAATTTGGTTGGTACTCACATTTATGGCGGTTAGCGACAGATGATAAATAGATTTTAAATAATTTTCTTCGGCTAAAGTGTTCATTTAAACAAATCTAACAATAAATTTAGACATGTCTAAATTTATTGTTTTGAGGGAAATTTATTTTTGTTAATGTAGTTTTTTAAAAAATTAAATTTTGTGGATACTTACGCCTATATTTGTGATATTATGGCTACAGAACTGGATAAAACAGACCTTCAAATTCTTAAAATATTGCAGGAAAACGGCAGAGTGACCAATCTTCAACTTTCGGTAGAGGTAGGGCTTTCACCTGCGCCTACTTTAGAGCGTGTACGAAAATTGGAAAGCGCCGCCTATATAAAAAGTTACCATGCATTGGTTGATGAAGAAAAGCTGGGATTAGGTATAAAAACCTTTATACAGATACAGCTGGATTTTCACCAGAAAAACACTATCCAAACTTTTATTGACGAGATCCAAAATATAAAAGAAGTAACGGAGTGTCATCATGTTACCGGGCAATGTGATTTTTTATTAAAAGTTTACGTACGTGACATTAAATCATACGAGCAGCTTATTATGGAAAAGATAAGCCGTATCAGCGTAGTTAAAACCTTTCAGACTATGATGATCATGTCGACCAATAAGAAGGAACCGATAGTGCCGCTGGAGTACTAATTGATGTGCAGATATTGATGTGCGGATATGCATATCTGCACATTTTCATATTTCAATAAATTTGCCAGTCGATTTCCTTTTTACCTTCTTCTTTTAATATAGTGTTGGTTTTTGAGAAGTGACGACAACCAAAAAATCCACGATCAGCGGAAAATGGTGATGGATGCGCTGCTTTTAAAATATGGTGTTTTTTAGGGTCAATCAATTCGCTTTTTGCCTGCGCAAAACTGCCCCATAGTAAAAATATAAGGCCTTCCTTTTCTTCAGACAGTTTTTTGATCACGGTATCTGTAAATATTTCCCAACCTTTTTTTTGATGTGATCCGGGTTCTCCCGCGCGGACGGTAAGGGTTGCATTTAACAACAACACTCCTTGTTTGGCCCAATCCTCCAGGTTGCCATGGCCGGGCATCTTAAATCCCGGAATATCTGTTTGCAGCTCTTTAAAAATATTGCTTAATGAACGGGGGATAGGTATGCCTTTTTGAACTGAGAATGATAAGCCATGCGCCTGGTTAGGGCCATGATAAGGGTCTTGACCTAATATAACCACCTTCACATCTGCAAATGGTGTTTTCCAGAAGGCGTTAAAAATATCACTCCCTTTTGGGTATATTTTTTTTCCGGCCTCTTTCTCTTCCTTTAAAAACTGTTTAAGTTTAAGCATATAATCCTTTTCAAATTCGTTACCTAAAACTTTCAGCCAGGATGGTTCTAATTCTATTGCCATAAATATTTATACAGATGTTGATTTACAGTACAAATAAACGGATATTTGCAAACTTGTTTTATTGTACAAAAAATTATGTCAAATATAGTTAGGCTCATTATAGCGTGTGTTTTTTTCGGAGCAGCTGTTGCACTTTGTGCATTTGGCTTTTGGGGTTGGGGGATATTGGTATTGATATTGGGAGGTATGCTATTGCTTACTTACTTTTTTAACGAAAATATGATTATTGCCCAATTTTATTTGCGTAAAGAAAAGGCAGAGAAAGCCGAAGAGTGGCTTTTAAAAATAAGTGATTACGGAAAATACTTACACAAAGGCCAGTATGGTTATTACAATTTGCTATTGGGGTTAATTGAATCACGTAAGGCGCCTTTAAAATCAGAAAAATATTTTAAAAAATCACTTGCATTAGGTATGCGCATGTCGCATAATACGGCTTTGGCTAAGTTAAGTTTAGCAGGTATTGCTATGGCTAAACGCAATAAGCGCGAGGCTCAGCAATATTTACAGGAAGCGGCTAAAGATGATAAAAATAAATTGCTGGCTGAGCAGATAAAGATGATGAAAAGCCAGATGGCCCAAATGGATAAGCAACAGGTTGTCAGAGGCGGATTCCGCCCACAGTTTTAGTATAAAAAAATAGGCTTTAAAATTTGATGTTTTAAAGCCTATTTATCTTCTAACGAGCTAAAGTAATCAGGCTCAGATGAATAATTTTGATTGGTATCAATTTGCCTTTCTGTAATAACTGTATTATCTTCAGAAGGATTAGCAACTTCAACTATTTTTAATAAGCTTCTGATAAATGACAGGTTAAAACTTTGCCTGTTCAATTTAATAAGGTATTCATTATCTGTAATCTCTAATATCGAATTAGTCATAACTTTAAATAAAATATGTGTAATGTAAAAATAGCGAACACATTTTATGCCAAAGTTTATATAATCTTATTATTATATTAAAGAATTGTTAATAACCAATGTTAATTGTTAATTAATTAAATGTTTATTTGATATGGGCATATTAATTTGAAACAGTTTTATGTTTCAAACTTGGTTTATTTCTTATCATTGTCCAGTATTCTTCTCTTACATCTTCATCTATTTCAATTGCCTGAATAGCATATAAAGTATCAGTTCCATCTTTTTTGCATCCGGAAATCCAATACTCTTCATTAGTAGATAGTTCTATACAGTTGTATTTAAAACAACCTTTTACTTTAAAAAGTTCTTTTCCTAAATAATATATAGTCCTACCGGTTTTTGAAAAGTGAACACGCCAATCTTTGCTTCACCTGTTATATCTATATCACTGTCTTTTCTTTCAATATACATTATGCGACTTTCCATAGGGAATATTTTATTCAAACCAAGCCATTACCACTTCTTTTGCAGGCATGGTAATATCCAGCTTTAGCTTTTTGCGCATCCCGCCAAGGTCATTAAATACTTTGTTAGGATTGCCTGCTTTTAGCTCTTCAACTGTGTTAAAGCCCATTTTGTTTAATACCGGCACCCACTCGGCAGGTACGCCTATGTTGATAAAATCATCAGCGGTGGCAACTTTAGCTTTTTTCTCGGGGCGCATTTGCGGGAAGAATAGTACTTCCTGTATAGTGCTTTGGTTGGTCATCAGCATTACCAGGCGGTCAATACCAATTCCTAAACCTGAAGTTGGCGGCATGCCATATTCCAGTGAGCGTAAAAAGTCGTCATCCATAGCCATAGCCTCGTCATCGCCCCGGCCTGCCAGTATTAATTGCTCCTCTAAACGTTCACGCTGGTCAATAGGGTCATTTAATTCAGAGTAAGCATTCGCAATTTCTTTTCCATTAACAAACAGCTCAAAACGTTCTACCAGACCATCTTTTGTGCGGTGTTTTTTAGCCAGCGGTGTCATTTCAATAGGGTAGTCTGTAATGTAAGTTGGCTGTATAAGATTAGCTTCTACTTTTGCACTAAATATTTCGTCTATCAGCTTGCCTTTGCCCATTGTATCGTTTATTTCGATACCTAATTCGTTACACGTATTACGTAAACCCGCTTCATCCATGGCAGATACATCTATACCGGTATATTTCAAGATAGAATCATACATAGAAAGTTTAGTGTATGGCCCGGCAAAATTAATTTCATTTGCGCCAACCTGTACCACGGGAATACCATGCACTGCCCTCGCTACGGTTTCCAAACACTCTTCTACCATAGCCAT
The DNA here is from genome assembly GCA_028287805.1 of Mucilaginibacter sp. Taxonomy (GTDB): domain Bacteria; phylum Bacteroidota; class Bacteroidia; order Sphingobacteriales; family Sphingobacteriaceae; genus Mucilaginibacter. Next base: position 928 of record JAQBOY010000195.1, on the reverse strand, counting down.
CATCCATATATAATCCTTGTAGGCTACATATATTTCCATAGCCGTAAATTCAGGGTTATGGGTACGGTCCATGCCCTCATTACGGAACATTTTGCCAAACTCATAAACGCCGTCGAACCCGGCAACTATTAAACGTTTTAAATATAATTCGTTGGCTATGCGCAAAAACAGCTGCATATCCAATGTGTTATGATGGGTAGCAAACGGACGCGCCGCAGCACCACCATGTACAGGCTGCAATATGGGTGTTTCTACTTCTATCCAGCCCTGGGCGTTAAAGTAATCGCGCATACTGCTGATCACTTTAGAGCGTTTAATAAAAATTTGTTTGTATTCCGGATTAACGGTCAAATCAACATAACGCTGGCGGTAACGCAATTCGGGATCAGTAAAACCATCATGTATATTACCTTCTTCATCACGTTTAACAACCGGTAAAGGTTTGAGTGATTTAGATAGCAGGGTTAATTCCTGCACATGCACAGAGATTTCTCCGGTTTGGGTTAAAAAAACATAACCTTTTACGCCTATATAGTCACCAATATCCAATAGCTTTTTAAATATGGTATTATATAAAGTTTTATCCTCTTCAGGGCAAATATCGTCACGTTTTAAATAGATTTGAATACGACCGGTAGAATCCTGCAGCTCGACAAATGAAGCGCTGCCCATAATACGGCGGGTCATAATACGGCCGGCAATAGTTACGTTTTTATAAGTATCCGGAAAACGGTTAAAGTTATCTGTAATATCCTGCGCAAAGGCAGTAACCTTATATTCCGCTGCCGGATAAGGGTTAACACCTAAAGCGCGTAATTGCTGTAATGATTCGCGACGTATAATTTCCTGTTCGGATAATGCAATACTCATAATGATATATACCGTATTTTAAGGTTGCAAAAATAGGATTTTTTCCCGTTGTCTGCGT
>JAQBOY010000179.1 GCA_028287805.1 Mucilaginibacter sp. | reverse complement strand
GTAAAAAAAGTAATAAAGCTTAGTAATTTTTTCATATAAAACAGTTTGTGAGCCAAAGGAGCCGTAAATTAGGCAAAATTGGTATGGTTTTTTATGTTGAAATAAAAAAAACGGCTCTGTTGGTTTTAGTAACCAATTTTTTACTTTGTTATCAAATAAACCATATCCAGTACTTTATACCGGTTGTGCTTATTGATAAAATCAGGTAAAATGCGTTCCTGGGGATAGTTTTGAAAAGTGTGAATGACCTTAAAGCCAGCATGGGTTTTTATAAGGTAATCTATTGAAGCCTGGTTAGCATAAAAAACCGAATAGCTTTTGGGCTTGAAGCTATTAAACTGTTCCAGCGGGATATAGTTAACCGGTTTCTGTGTATAAAACTGAAAAACATTATTCTGCATTTTTAGGGAGTAGACTGCCAATGAAGATTTGTTAATATATTCGGCAGCTGTAATCTGGCCGTTATAACTGGCTACCTCTTTATAAAGTACCGTATTTAAATAAAAATTAGCGAACAGGGCAACACTGCAATTCAATAAAAAAGTCTTTTGGTGTGCCGGTTTAATTTGGGTGGCAATTGCTATTATTAATAAGCCAAACCCTATACAATCCATTATAAAAAGCAAACTATTTGCCGGTTTCAGAAAATAGTTGACAACTATGATTACTACCGGAAATAAAATTATATATATCCACTGGCTTATCAGCCTGAATGTTGTACCGTACCGGCTTAACTGTATATAACAGTACGGCGCCATAATAACAGCAAACAGCGGAAAAATGGCATTAGTATAAAATGGCAGCTGAAAACGGGATAAAGAGAAAAGCAGCAGTAATAGCAGTCCCCCGCTAAAAGTATAATATTCAGGCAGCGCCGCTTTGCTAAATAGCTGCCTTATCCGTTTATAAATGGCATAATAAAATAACAGGCACCAGGGGGCAAATGCCCATAAAAGGGTATGGAAATAAAAAAGCACATCGCCCGACGATTTTTGACTAATAGGCCCTTTATTTACAAAACGCCCAAACTGGCTGTCCCACAAAAACCATTTTATACCTGATACATTGTGCCTGTCAAAAACGGTTTTTTCCGGATGCAGGTCAAATTGGATATAAAGGGCATAAAATTCGGGTAAGGTAAAAACAATGGTGAGCAGGTATAATGCGATAAATTTTCCTTTGAACAGGTGCCCCAGTTTTTTTTGAAAGATAAGCTGACCCAATAAACTGCCATAAATAGCAGTAATTACAAATATGCCCTTGGTCATAATAGCGCAGGCGGTAAGCAGGGCGGCTAACAGCAAATCGGCAAAGCTAAAGCGCTCCTCCAGGCGGGATATATGATAAATGCCTCCAATGATCAATCCCATCAGGTAGGGTTCAGCGCGTACATCGGTATTGCCCATTAAGGTATATTGCGCGGTCATTAAAATCAGCACCGCTATGGCAGCAATATGATCTCCATAAAATTTACGGGTAAAAAGCCAGGTATAAAGCAAGCTGAGCATAAAGAACAATAAGGCGGGCAAACGATAAGCCCATACTCTAATGCCAAATACTTTAAAACTTAAAAACACCATCCAAAACGGGAAGTGGGGTTTATCCAGCCAGTCTTGATTGTAGGTAAAAAGCTGTAAAAATTCTTTTTTATAAACCAGGTTTTTGGCAATAGCTGCGTACAATCCCGGGTCGTCCGTAAAAAAGTTTACATTAATGCCGGTTAAGTTAACTGCCAGTGCCAAAACAAACAGCACCACGTAAAATAGCTTGATCTTATCCTTCATTTATTAAATAAAGTGTAAGTATAAGTTTTTGGCTGTTTGCTGCGAAATAAATAAACAAAAAAGCCCATGCCTCACGGCAAGGGCCAAAACTCACAACAATTGTTTAACCTTTCGGTCAATTCCTAATTGCAATGTGATTTTATACTTATATAACGTGATTTATAGGAGTATAGTTTTATTATTTGTGAAAATTTATAGTAACCAATTAAATTTCAAACTATCTTTATCAGGTAATCACATCAATTATAAATATTATGAAAAAAGTATTTCAGTTTAAGGCAATAGCTTCCTTTGTTATTGCTCTTTTGGTTTCAAGTATAGCTTGGGCACAAAAGCCCCAGTCAAGCCCTCGTGATAGCGTAAGCGGTAAAATAGGTAAGGCAACGGTTAGCATTAACTATGGCGCTCCGTCTGTACGCGGTCGTAAAATATTTGGCGGCTTGCAACCTTATGATAAAACGTGGAGAGCTGGCGCTAACGAGGCAACCACATTAACTACAGATCAGGCCATTAAAGTTGAAGGTAAAACCTTGCCTGCTGGTAAGTACACCTTGTTCATAACACCAAGCGAAAAGGGGGATTGGACAGTTACCCTTAATTCACAAACCGGCCAATGGGGCATCAAAAATAATGGAGAGGCTAACGACGACCCGACTAAGGATGTTGTTGTGGCTAAAGTAAAACCCAAAACAGCGCCTTTAACAGAACGTTTAAAATATGTAATTACCGGTAAAGGTTTCTCAATGCTATGGGAAAATGTAGAATTACCTGTATCAGTAAAGTAAAATAATATAAATAAAATAAATTGTTAAAAGCTCTGATCATGATCAGAGCTTTTTTTATGCATGTCTCTTGATTTCTTTCAGGGTTACAGAAACATATATTTGCAACTATGCATTATAAATGGAGTAAAAGCATATTAAAAGCCAGGGTCCTTACCATTATAGTTTTATCCCTGGTAATTTTTATACTGTTGTTGCTTGCCGATCATCCACAATTAGTTGAACGTTACTATTCGGAGGGATTATACCCTGTTATTTGCCGGGTGTTGCACCCGGTTTTTAATTTGTTTCCCTTTAGTTTTGGCGATTTATTGTATATAGCTATTATTGGCTATTTAATATATGCGGCAATCCAACTGGTGCGCCTGTTATTTAAAAAGGAATTTAAGCGGGCGGGTGTTTTTTTGTTGGGGATTGTAATAGGGGTGCAGCTCACCATTGTGCTGTTTTACCTGTTTTGGGGAATGAATTATTTCAGGCTATCAGCAGGCCAACGGCTCAACCTGCGCGATACCAATTATACTACAGCTCACCTGGAAGCTGTAACCTGTATGCTGATTGATAGCGCCAATGCTTGCCGTACACGCATAAGTACAGCAGATTTAAAACAAAGCAATAGTGCAATTTACCACACCGCGGTAAATGCGGTAAGTAAATTAGCTGCTGATTCTGTTGATTTCCGTACTTATAGCCCCAACGTTAAGTCATCATTGTTAACACCATTGCTTAACTATATCGGCACTTCCGGGTATTATAACCCATTTACTACCGAAGCGCAGCTAAATTATCAAATGCCCTATTTTACAAGGCCGGTTGTGGCTTGTCACGAAATGTCGCACCAGATGGGGTATGGCGCTGAAGACGAGGCCAATTTTGCAGGCTTTTTGGCGGGTATCGGTTCAAAAGACCGCTTGTTGCGATATTCAGCATATCAGCTTGCGGTTAATGAATGTATGCACGCTCTGCGTTATCGCGATACCGCCCTTAATAATGAATTGAAAAAGCATATATCACCGGTAGTACGTAATGATTTTAAGGCTGAACGTGTATACTGGCTATCTTACCGCAATAACGTAGGCGTATTAAGCAGCATTTTTTATGATGATTTTTTAAAAGCCAATAATCAGCCGCATGGATTAGATACTTATAATCAAATGGTATTACTGCTAATGGCATGGTATGGGAGATAGAAATCAGTGAATAACTTATCACCCAAAAGGAGGTTTTTGCCCAACAGTACTGCGTTATAAATACTGCGTTATAACCTGCTGCAATTGCCCTGCCTGTACAACCCCGCTTTGCCGCCATTTTTGCTCGCCTTTTTGAAATATCATCAATGTAGGTACACTTTGAATTTTATAGGCGCTGGCTGCCGATGGATTTTTGTCAATATCTATTTTAATGATAGTAACCCTATCGCCCAGATTATGTTTAACCTGTTGAAGAATTGGAGGCATCATTTTGCAGGGGCCGCACCATTCGGCCGAGAAATCAACCAGCACAGGTTTGTCGGATGCTATAATTTCGTGGAAGCTTGCCATAATTGTTTATTTATATAGTACATCACACACCTTATCATTATATCACAACACCCGCTGCGGTAAATTCCAATTGATTTTTACCAGTCATTGCCGAAGTGGCGTAGCCGTTATCATTGATGAATAGTTTTTCGTTTTCTGCAGATATATTTAAATCTTCGGCTTTAAAATCTCCAAATATACGTATAACCGCTATTGGCGAATTTAATTCAAGTTCGGCAGTTATATTATGTTCCAGATCCATAGCTGTATTATCATCCAGTTGCTGAATATGTATAACCTGTGAACCATCAGCTCTTAAAACTTTTACACTATCACGTTCCTCCTTCACTTTAAAATTAGCATTACCTTCAATTATATTAGCCGTCAATTTAATTGCTGTGCCGGTTGTATCATTAATATTTAAATCAACTGATAAGATTGACCCTGGTTTGTTAGTATGATAAATTGAATTTATTCTTAAAATTTCTTTTGAACCGTCTTTATCGGCATAGCTAATAATTCCATTAGGAACTATAAAAGCGTTTGAACCTATAATAAATGCATATTTCATAAGCGTATCTGTTTATATATATTCTATTAATACAATAACTGTTCAAAATGTTTAAATAATTACTCCATATTTTGATTTAATAAGTTAAACTTGTAAGTTTGCCTTATTAATATTATCTACATAAATTACTATGATAACATCTTTAGATAAAAACACAGCACTAATACTAATTGACCTGCAAAAGGGCATTGTACAATATTCTTTAGCTCATCCTATAAAGGATGTTTTAACAAATTCAGCGCTATTGGTTAAAGCTTTTCGCAAAGCCGGCTTACCTATAGTTGTTGTAAATGTTAACCCTGCAGGTGCGGCATGGACTAAAGCACGTAAGGAACCGGCTCCTGCTTCGTCAACACCATTTAAGGAAGACTGGCTGGAAATTACGCCTGAAATTGAAACCGAATCCGGTGATATATTTATTACCAAAACAACCTGGAGCGCTTTTTATAATACCCAGCTGGATGAGGAACTAAAAAAGAGGGG
>JAQBOY010000173.1 GCA_028287805.1 Mucilaginibacter sp. | reverse complement strand
TCGCCAATACGCTCATAAAGTATATACCGGTTAGTAGCCGCATCATATACAAATGTACGGACCAGGTTTGGCGGATCAGGCTCAAAAATACCCAGCCTTGCAAGGTCATTGTTGGATGGTGTATATTTAAAAGGCGCTGTAACAGGTACGGAATCTTTTTTTGCGGAATTAGTTTGCTCTTGAGCAAAAACACTCCCACCTCCGCATATTGCAGCAACAAACAAAAACACAATAAGAAACCGGCAAGTAAAAAATCTTGTCACATTCAAGTTTAGATTATAACAATTACAAACTTTTTAGCGCTAACTTAATTAGCTGTTCCACAGTTAATACCCCATTGTTTTTATTAATTTCCTGTTCAAGTACCTTTTCGGCCGCATTACGCGCAAAGCCCAGCATAACCAACGCTGACAGGGCTTCGTCTTTAACAGTTTTATTAATAGGTACAACAGTCAATGTATCAGGGCCTTCCTTGCGCAATTTATCCTGCAACTCTAAAATTATGCGTTGCGCTGATTTAGGCCCGATACCCTTTATACGTTGTATTAATGAAACATTGCCGTTAATAATTGCATTTTGTATTTCAACAGGTGTGATAGATGAAAGCATCATACGGCCAGTATTGGGTCCGATGCCTGATATGGATATGAGGTGTAAAAATAAATGGCGCTCACCTTCATCGGCAAAGCCATATAAAGTATGCGCGTCCTCCTTTACATGCAGCCATGTAAAAAGTTTACAACGTTCAGCATCTCCTAAAAGAGAGTAAGTATTTAAAGAGATATTGATGTGATAACCAACCCCGCCAGCGTCAATTACCACGTATGCAGGGCATTTAAAAACTAATTTACCATCAATATAAGCGTACATAAAATTTTATCCGATATACTTTATTATAAACGTGAAAAACTTCTTATTTCCCTTCTTTTTCCTGGGCATCAACAACAGCTATGGTAACCATATTCACAATTTCGCGTACGGAACTGCCTAACTGTAATACGTGTACCGATTTTTTTAGTCCGAGTAATATAGGGCCAACTGCTTCAGCGCCACCAATCTCCTGCAACAATTTATAAGCAATGTTACCCGATTCCAAATTAGGAAATATCAGGGTGTTTGCCGGCTGGCCTTTTAATGATGAGAACGGAAAGTTATCAGCCAATAAACTGGCATTTAAGGCAAAGTTAGCCTGCATATCACCGTCAACTATCATATCCGGGTATCTTTCATGCAAAATACGCACTGCCTCCCTTGTTTTCTCAGGAATAGGGCCATCGTTTGATCCAAAATTCGAGTACGACAAGATCGCTATTCTTGGGCTTACATTGAATTTTTTTACTGACTTTGCAATCAATACGGTAATATCTACCAGATCATCAACAGATGGATTAACGTTTACTGTAGTATCGCCAAAAAATACCGGGCCTTTTGGTGTTATCATCATATACATACCGGCAACCCGGTTTACACCAGCTTCCGTTCCAATAATTTGAAGAGATGGTTTAACGGTTGTTACATAATTCTTACTTAAACCGGATATCAAAGCATCTGCCTCGCCAAACTGTACCATGCAGGCCCCGTAATAGTTGGGGTCTGTTAATAGCTTGCGGGCCTCAAATAAGGTAATACCCCGGCGTTGACGCTTTTTATACAGATATTCTGCATATATCTTCGTGTTTTCAGTGCCCAGGTGCGGATCAATAATTTGTACGTTACCTAACTCCAGATCGTTTTCTTTAATGATCTGGTTTATTTTTTCTTCATTACCCAATAAAATAGGGGTAGCTATACACTCCTCTTTTACAATTTGTGCGGCGCGCAAAATTTTATAGGTGTCAGCATCTGCAAAAACAACTCGTTTGGGGCTTTGCTTGGCTTTGTTAGTTACATTACGCAGTATTTTATCATTTTGCCCTATGCGTGATCTTAATTCTTCGGTATAAGCATCCCAATCCGTTATTATTTTACGTGCAACGCCAGAGTCAATAGCAGCTTTAGCTACTGCTGATGATACCTCAATAATAAGACGTTGATCCATCGGTTTTGGAATAATATACTCTTTTCCAAACTTTAAATTTTTGGCATTATAGGCCAGGTTTACTGCTTCGGGCACTGGTTTTTTTGCTATTTCAGCTATAGCATGTACCGCAGCTATCTTCATTTCTTCGTTAATAGCCGTAGCCCTTACATCAAGCGCCCCTCTAAAAATATAAGGAAATCCCAACACATTATTCACCTGGTTAGGATAGTCTGAACGGCCCGAAGCCATCAAAAGATCTTTTCGCGCGCCTATTGCTAATTCATACGCAATCTCCGGATCGGGGTTAGCCATGGCAAAAACAATAGGATTTTTTGCCATGCCCTTTAGCATATCAGGTGTAACCACATTACCTGCAGAAAGGCCGATAAAAACGTCAGCGTTTTTCAAAGCGTCGGTTAACGTTTGAATGTCTTTCCGGTCAGTAGCAAACTGCTGCCGCATCTCATCCAGATCTGCACGTGCAGACGATAATAAGCCATTAATATCAAACATCACCAGGTTTTCCTTTTTTACCCCTAATGATAAATACATTTTTGAGCAGGAAATGGCGGCAGCGCCTGCGCCGTTAACCACCATTTTTATTTTGTCTAATTTTTTTCCCTGTATTTCGCACGCGTTCATTAAAGCCGCGCCTGATATGATGGCTGTCCCATGCTGATCATCATGCATCACCGGGATCTTCATTTCAGCTTTTAGTCTGCGTTCAATTTCAAAACAGGTTGGCGCTGATATATCTTCCAGGTTTATGCCGCCAAAAGTAGGTTCAAGTGATTTAACAATATTTACAAATTCATCAACGGTTTTAACATTGAGTTCAAGGTCAAAAACATCAATGTCTGCATAAATTTTAAATAACAGCCCTTTACCTTCCATAACCGGCTTGCTGGCTTCGGGCCCTATATTACCTAAGCCTAATACCGCGGTTCCATTACTTATTACACCCACCAAATTACCCTTGGCTGTATATTTGTAAACATCATCAACATTTTCAGCTATACGTAAACATGGCTCGGCAACACCCGGCGAGTAAGCCATGGTTAAATCGCGTTGAGAATTAGTAGGTTTGGTAGGTACTACCTGTATTTTTCCCGGACGGCCCTTGGAGTGATAGTTTAAGGCATCCTGCTTACGGTTAGATTTATTCATTACATAAATTGAAAGCTCAAAGTTAACTTTTTTGAACTGGTAATGGCATATATAAATAGCCCGGCCTTGATATTTTCAAGGCCGGGCTATTCTTAACTTTTTTTTATCCGTGGCTTATTTTAAGCATCATTCCGGGCTGCAATGCACCTTTTTTTAAGCCATTTAATGCTCTTATACTTTCTGGTGAATTACCATCAAATTTTCCTGCTATTACACGGAGCGTATCGCCCCGCTTAACTTTATAAGTGATGAACTTTGATTCACTTTTTGATGATGACGATTCATTTGATGATTCATGCCCATCATTTAACCATAATTTTTTACCTGCAACCGCTTTATTGTTACGTAGATTATTCCAGTCTTTAAGGTCCTGCAAGTCAACACCATAGCTATCTGCTATATCAGCTAATGTTTCGCCTCGTTTTACTTTATGAAACCCGGTTATCTTTTTTTCATAACGATCACTTGCATTAGCAACAGTTGGTTGTACAGTATCTGTATTTAAAGCATCATATAAGGCCGCATAATATTCCTGTGCCGGTTTAGGAATTACCAGCCTTTGGGGGGCGGCAGTTGTACCGTTTATTATTTGCTTTTTATAAGCAGGGTTTAACATTGATAACTCCCGGATACTTATATTTAATATTTTGGAGATATTGCTTAAGGAAACAAATCTATCCACTAAAATGATGTCTGTACTTGCAGAAAGGTTCCAGGGTTGGGTGAAAATGCTATGCTTATTTGCGTAATTCATTACATAAGCTACTGCAATGTAAGCAGGTACATAGTTACGTGTTTCAAGCGGGAGGAACTGGCGTATAGACCAGAAATCAACTGCTCCTGCTTTTTGAATAGCACGTTCCACATTGCTTTTACCGCAATTATAGGATGCTATGGCTAGCAGCCAGTCGCCAAATTCCATATAGGCATCTTTTAAATAGGCTGCCGCAGCGTAGCTGGCCTGTATAGGGTCGCGGCGTTCATCTATATAATTGTCCATGTTTAAGCCATACGCCTTAGCTGTAGCCGACATAAACTGCCACGGACCGGTAGCGCCTACCCTTGAAACCGCGGTAGGATCAAGCTTTGATTCAACTATTGACAGGTATTTAATCTCTTCGGGGATGCCTGCTTCATGAAATGCTTTTTCATAAATAGGGAAATAGTATTTGGCTAATCCCAAAACATGGCTCATTTCGTCTTTATGGCGGGTATATATATCAATATAGTTTTGTACGTACTCGTTGTACTCTAACGGTATGTCCTTTTGTATAGAGTCTAAACGAAGTTTAAATATGGAATTTTGATAATAGCCCGGAAGTAATTGGCTAACCGGTGCAACGGTTGTATCGTTATACTTTTGGGGTAAGGAACTGACGTCCACATTTACATAGGTCGTTGTATCAACTGCAGGGGGTGTACCGGCATTAACAATATTTAATGATAAAATGCAGATAGCACAAGTAATAAATCGCTTCATTCTTTTCGTTAGGGTTACAAATGCCTGCCATGAGCAGTTTATTTTACTAAAATATAACTTTTTTATAGTTTTACGAAATATTTAGAAAAATTTAATAGTTCTTGTTCTCCAAATTGCTTTGTAAGCAACTGTAATCCTAACGGCAATCCTTTACTATTATTGCCCGCCGGTAAAGAAATAGCCGGCACACCGGCTAAAGAAGCCTGTACTGTAAAAATGTCTGAAAGATAATTAACTACCGGATCTTTTTCAACCTTTCCTATGGCAGGCGCCGGTTCAGGTGCTGATGGAACAAGGAGGAAATCGTATTCGCTAAGTATCTTATCTGTTTTTTCTCTGATAAGCCGTCTTACTTTTTGTGCTTTGGCGTAATAGGCATCATAATAACCTGCGCTTAATACGAACGTGCCTAACATGATGCGGCGTTTTGCTTCTTTCCCAAACCCTTCCGAACGGGAGCGCTTATAAGTAGACGAAAGATCCGTAGCAGCTGTGCTTCTGTAACCATAATGTACACCATCATACCGGGCAAGGTTAGAGGAAGCTTCGG
>JAQBOY010000170.1 GCA_028287805.1 Mucilaginibacter sp. | reverse complement strand
GCGGAAGTGGCTAATAATAGCAGCGCAAACAATTTGTATTTCATGACGGAACGGAGTTAGTTAGCTAAAGATATAAAATTTCCGTTCTTGAAGAAATCCCTGCTCGTTGTAAATGAGCGCAAGACGGTGAGGGCCCTGCGTTGAAGAACGTTTACGCAATTTCCCTATCTTTGCCTTATCCGGGATAAAAACCCGGCAATGGTATGATTAAAGAAATAGAAATCGTATGCCCGCCCGGGCAGCAGGAAGATGAAGGTGTTTTAAAAAAGCTTGCTGCATCAGCCTTAAATATCAATCTGCAAAAAATTACCGGTATACAGATCCTCAAACGCTCTATTGACGCGCGGGGGCGTAAGGTGGTTTACCGCATGCAGGTCAAAGTATTTGTAGATCAGCCTTATCAGCCGGAAACCTATACCGTTAACTATCCTGATGTTAAAAATGCTAAACCGGTCATCATCGTTGGCGCCGGGCCGGCAGGTTTATTCGCCGCTTTACAATGTATGGAACTGGGTTTAAAACCTATTATTATTGAGCGTGGTAAAGCCGTAAAAGATCGCCGCCGCGATTTGGCGAACATCAACAAGCAGGGACTGGTTAACCCGGAATCCAACTATTGCTTTGGCGAAGGAGGAGCAGGCACGTATTCGGATGGGAAGCTGTATACCCGGTCTACGAAGCGGGGGGATGTGAACGGTGTTTTAAAAACTTTTGTGGCGCATGGTGCTTCGGCAGATATATTGGTAGATGCCCGGCCGCATATTGGCACTAACAAGCTGCCACAAATTATAGAAGCAATACGGGAAACGATATTGAATGCCGGCGGCGAAATTCATTTTGATACCAAAGTAACGTCATTGCTGGTAAATTTCGGGACGATAGCAGGCGTAAAGCTCTCGTCAGGCGACCAGATGACTGCCCATGCCGTGATCTTAGCTACCGGCCATTCGGCACGTGATGTTTTTGAAATGCTGCACCGCCAAAATATTTTAATGGAGGCCAAGCCCTTTGCACTGGGCGTACGCATTGAGCATCCGCAGGAAATTATAGACCAGGCACAATATCATTGCGAATACCGTGGTCCGGATTTGCCGCCATCTTATTATAATTTGGTAGAGCAGATAGATAACCGGGGGGTATTTTCGTTTTGCATGTGCCCCGGTGGCATTATTGCGCCATGCGCTACCGAAACCAACGAAATAGTAGTAAACGGCTGGAGCCCTTCCAAGCGGAATAATCCTTACGCTAACTCGGGCACGGTAGTACAAATAAATTTAGAAGATGTAGCAGGAAATAATGATGATCCGTTTAAAATGCTGAGGTTTCAGCAACAGGTGGAGCATTTAGCTTTTAAAGCAGGTGGCGGCAGCCTGGTAGCGCCCGCACAGCGGATGATTGATTTTGTGGAAGGCAGGCTATCAGTTGATCTGCCCAAAAACTCCTACTTGCCTGGTACTAAAAGTGTAGAATTAAAAGAGGTGCTGCCTGGGTGGATCAATGAACGGCTAAGAAAAGCGCTTCCCGCTTTTGGCAAAAAAATGAAGGGCTATTATACCAATGAAGCGATATTGGTAGGGGTGGAGTCGCGCACCTCATCGCCTGTAAAAATACCCCGGGATAAAGAAACTTTGCAGCACCCGCAAGTAAAAGGCCTGTTTCCCTGTGGAGAGGGCGCAGGTTATGCCGGAGGTATTATTTCGGCAGCAATTGATGGTATCAACTGCGCTATCGCGGCAGGGAAAATTGTTTAAAATGGAATACTTATAATTGAATGGCCAGTAAAACCTCGTATCTGTAATCGTCTTCAATAATTTCTAACTTATATTTATCAGTATAATAGGTGTCCAGCCTGGCTTTAGCATTGGCCACACCTATGCCCCAGCCGTTATTATTAAATGATCTGTTCTTTTTGTTGACGCAATTCATTTTTAAAATACGGTTATGGCAGGAAATATCTATAAGCGTCGGAAACGTTTCATCTGTCAAATCTCCATGTTTATAAATATTTTCAATAAATGAGATCAATACCAGCGGAATTATTTTTTCATTTTCAAATGCCCCCTTTAAATTAAAAATCACGTTTAAGGTTTTATCAAACCTGACCTGGTTTAAGGCAATGAAATTTTTTATATGCGCTGTTTCGTCATCTAATGATACCTTTCCATCAACGCCTGCATCTGATAAAGAATAGCGCATCATGTCGGAAAGCAGCAAAATAGCCGACGCCCCCTGAGCAGATACCTTCCTCACGGAATTATATATAAAATTTAAGGTGTTAAATAAAAAATGGGGATTTAGCTGAGATTGTAAATAGGCATTTTTTGCCAGTACTAACTTGTTTTCCAGGTCTGCACTTTGCATTTTATCCCTTAACGCTGAATTTTCCAGTTCAAGAATAATTTTCTTTTGCTTGGTAACGGATAAAGCAAACCAATAGCCAATACTAAAACCAATAAAATATATTCCTCTATAAACAGACTTGAATAACTCTATGCGGGAAAAGAAATCAATTCGTTTATTTCCCAAATGGAACAGGTGTGTCAATAATATAAAAACACCATATTCAAATAATAGATATACAACTAATTCCAGAGATATAAACAATGCTATGCTGATGGGTTTATTAAACCTGCTGGCAAAAATGCATTGAAAACCGGCAACATTTACATAAAACAATGCAATGTTAATGGCATAATGTAACGCATAATCTATAACGTTTGCATGTACACCCAATAGAGTAACAAATGATATTTCATATAGGATGAATATTGACCAAATAATTATATGCTTATACCAGTTTCCCATTATAGTTCAATTTTAATAAACATATTTGTAATTCATCTATGATTATGAAGTTGATGTAAAACATTTTTAAGGTTTATGCCTTGATTAGCTTTATATTTATTACCAATTTAAAACCTATGATATCATGTTATGTAATTGATGACGAATTTCATGCAATTGAAGCGTTAAGTGATATCATTACCTCCACACCGGGCCTGGAGTTGATCGGCACGACTACTAATCCCCTTGTTGGATTAGATTTCATAACCTCCGGAAAAGCTCCCGAACTGACTTTTGTCGACATTAATATGCCCCAACTTTCGGGGATAGAATTCGCATCCTTAGTTAACCAGCTAACTAAGGTAATATTTACTACGGCATATCATAATTATGCAGTTGAGGCTTTTGAAAAGGAAGCATTTGATTATCTGCTCAAGCCAATTACTCCCGAAAGATTTTTAAAATGCATTACTAAATATAAAAAAAGCAAGATTATTATGGAACCTTCGGCAGAAGACCATTTTTATATTAAGAGTGAAGCAAAAGGAAAAATGGTTCGCATTAATATTAATGAGATCGTTTATATAGAAGGTGCGTTAAACTATATAATAATTCATATTGCGGATGGGAAAAATCAAATTACCTACCTTACAATGGGCGAGATACAAAGCTATTTGCCCGAAAAAACTTTTTCAAGAATTCACCGGTCATTTATTATTAACAGTGATAAAAT
>JAQBOY010000129.1 GCA_028287805.1 Mucilaginibacter sp. | reverse complement strand
TATGGCAAGGGATACCAAAGAACTGCTTAAAAAGGTACGGAAGATTGAGATCAAAACCCGCGGTTTAAGCAATCACCTGTTTTCCGGGGAATACCACTCAGCTTTTAAAGGCCGGGGTATGGCCTTTAGCGAAGTGCGCGAATACCAGGTAGGTGATGAGATCAGAACTATCGACTGGAACGTTACCGCCCGGTTTAACCATCCTTATGTGAAGGTTTTTGATGAAGAGCGGGAGCTGACAGTAATGCTGTTGATGGATGTAAGTGGTTCTGAAAACTTTGGTACCCTTAATCAGCAAAAGCAGGATCTGGCAACAGAGTTATGCGCGGTGCTCGCTTTTTCGGCAATACAGAATAATGATAAAGTAGGCGTAATATTTTTTAGTGATAAGATTGAAAAGTTTATTCCACCCAAAAAAGGGCGGAGCCATATCCTGATGATCATCCGGGAACTAATAGATTTTAAGCCCGAAAATAAAGGTACTGATGTGGCACAGGCGCTCAAATATTTTACCGGCGCCATCAAAAAAAAGTGTACTGCTTTTATTATTTCAGATTTTATGAGCCCCACTTTTGAGCAGGAACTTAAAATAGCTAATAAAAAGCACGATGTGATTGCTTTAAGGCTGTATGATAAGCACGAGGAAGAATTTCCTGACCTGGGCCTTATCCCGGTAAAGGACGAAGAATCCGGACAACTGTTATGGGTTAATACCGGCGATAAAAAAGTACGGGATGCCTTTAAAGCAGATGCTTTGAGGCGAACAGCACAGTTAAAGGATGTTTTCAGCAGATCGGGAGTTGATGCCACCGCTATTGGTACCCATGAAACCTACGTAAAACCTTTAATGACGTTATTTAAAAAGCGGGAAAGAAAAAGGTGAACAAATGAACAAACAGTTTTTTAATTATATACCGGATTTATTATTGGGTAGGTTTAAAGGCCATTCTTTTCCTCTTAGCCTGCAAGGAATTAAAGGTGTATCCAAGCAAATAAACATAGTTTTTATAGGCGCCCTGTTGTTTTTAACCTGCTTAAACCTAAATGCAAGGGCACAAAATATTCAGGCCGAGGCTAAATTACAGCAATACACCATAAAGATTGGCGATCAGACCAAGCTTTTCCTGGTTGTTCATCAGCCCGCTAAAGCGCAGGTTAACTTTCCGAAACTAACCGATACGATAACCGGTAAAGTACAGGTAGTAAGCATTAATAAACCTGATACTGCATACGATCAGAAAGATCATAACCAGGCAACCATAACCCAAAGCTATACCATTACCAGTTTTGATGCCGGAACCTATACTATACCTTCCTTTTCAATAGGTACAAGCGGAGGCGTTTTAAAGACCAATGAATTAACCTTGCAGGTACAGTCGGTAAAGGTGGATACCACTAAATCAATTTATGATATTAAACAGCCGATGGTGGTATCTTATACATTTTTTGACTGGTTAAGAGATCACTGGATATGGGTAGTATTGGTTTTAGGAATTGTTTTATTGGCTATTGGAGTTACCTGGTACCTTGTAAAACGCTCTAAAAATATTCCTATAATTAAAAAAGCGGAACCTGTTATACCACCTCATACTATCGCGTTAAACAAACTGCAGGAATTGCGTAATAAAAAATTATGGCAAAAGGATGAGGTTAAACAATATTATAGCGAATTAAGCGATGTGATACGCGAATACCTGGAAAAAAGGTATGGTGTAAAAACACATGAAAAAACAACAGACGAGATTTTTGCCGGCTTAAAATATACTGACATTGCCGAGGGGAACAGGAGCAAGTTAAAACAAGTACTTGTACTTGCTGATTTGGTGAAATTTGCAAAGGAAAAACCATTGCCAATTGTGAATGAGCAAAGCTTGGATAACGCCGTTGATTTTGTAGAGAACACAAAACCGGTTGTCGCCGCACAACCGTTACCAACTGAAGGAGGCAGTGCCAATGAGCATGTTTAAAGGAATAGAATTTGCACAACCAATTTTTTTGTGGTTATTTCTTATCATTCCTGCAATGATTGCCTGGTATGTTTGGCGCGAGCAAAAACTTTATGGTCATTTAAGCATATCAGCCATAAAAGGATTTTCAGTACCAACCAAAAGCATCATTCCCCGGTTGCGCCATTTGGGCATTGTTTTACGATCATTAGCATTAGTCGCTTTAATTTTAGCGCTTGCCCGGCCGCAAACTTCGCTAAGCTGGCAAAACAGTACTACCGAAGGGATTGATATTGTTATTGCATCTGATATTTCGGGCAGTATGCTGGCTGAAGATTTTCAGCCTAACCGTTTGGAAGCAGGGAAAAATATCGCCATTGATTTTATTAAGAACCGCCCCGATGATCGTATAGGCCTGGTAATTTTTAGCGGAGAAAGCTTTACTCAATGCCCTTTAACTATTGACCATGATGTATTGATTAACCTGTTTAAAGATATTAAATACGGAATGATTGATGATGGTACAGCTATAGGTATGGGTTTGGCTACTGCGGTAAACCGGCTTAAAGGCAGCGAGGCCAAAAGTAAGGTAATAATACTGCTTACTGACGGGTCAAACAACATGGGCTCCATTCCACCCATTACCGCGGCCGAAATTGCAAAGCAATTTAACATACGGGTGTATACCGTAGGTATTGGCACCAAAGGTTTTGCGCCTTATCCGGTACAAACACCTTTTGGCATTCAGTATCAGCGTATGCCGGTTGATGTTGATGAGGGTACACTTACAAAGATTGCCAATATTACCGGCGGCAAATACTTTAGGGCTACGGATAATGAAAAATTAAAAAGTATTTATGAACAAATAGATAAGTTGGAAAAGGCAAAGATTGATGTTACCCAATATCATAAAAAAACCGAGCTGTTTTTACCTTTTGCTATTATCGCTTTATTGTTTTTATTGCTTGAATTTGGTTTAAAAAATACCTTGTTAAAAGGGGCTTTAACATAAAACATGCTACGTTTTGCACATATAGAATTTTTATGGGGATTAGCCGCTATCCCTGTTTTTCTGCTGCTTTTTATAATGGTAAGCAATTGGAAAAAGAAGGCAATTACAGCGCTTGGAGACAGGGTTGTTATAGACAGGATAATGCCGGAGGTTTCTTTTTCGAGGCCATGGCTTAAGTTTATTTTGTTTATGCTGGCTCTTGCCTTTATGGTAATAGGTATGGCAGACCCGCAGTTAGGCTCAAAAATGGAGGAGGAAAAACGGAAAGGGGCCGATTTGATGCTATTGCTGGATGTTTCCAACAGTATGCTGGCACAGGATATGGTACCCAACCGGTTAGAAAATGCCAAACGTGCTATAGCGCAATTGATCGATAACCTGCATAATGACCGCATAGGTATTGTCGTTTTTGCCGGAGAGGCTTATGTTCAGCTACCGGTAACTACAGACTACTCGGCTGCTAAGTTATTTTTGAATACCATTAATACCAATATGGTACCTACACAGGGAACTGCTATTGGCGCGGCTATTGATATGGGCATGAAGTCCTTTGATTTTAAAAATGGCACGGGGAAAGCCATGATCATTATAACCGATGGTGAAAACCATGAGGATGACGCGGTAGCAGCCGCAAAAAATGCGGCGGATAAAGACGTTACTGTAAATGTAATTGGTATTGGCTCGGTTGAAGGTGCACCTATACCAATATACCAGGGCAATAAGCAGGCAGGCTTTCATACCGACAGCGCCGGGCATACGGTGGTTAGTAAACTGAATGAGGATATGGGCAAGGAAATTGCCGCTGCGGGTAAAGGCGCTTATGTAAGGGCCACCAATGCCAACAGCGGATTGGGCATAGTAATAGATCAGATTGCTAAAATACAGCGCAAAACTTATGATGCTAAGACTTTTAAGGATTTTGAAGATCGCTTCCAGATCTTTCTGGGTTTAGCGTTTTTGTGCCTGGTGGTTGAGTTCTTTATCACTAACCGAAAAAATTTAAGGTTGAGCAGGGTGAAATTATTTGAGGTAAAAAACACATGAAGCAATTAGTTATAATCCTGGTAATTTTAGGGCAAGGTTTGCGTCTGTATGCGCAGCAGGAGAAAAGCTATATTAAAAAGGGTAACGACCTGTATCAGCAAAAAAAATATAAAGAGGCTGAGACAAATTACCGCAAATCAGTTGAAAAGAAAAACCAGAACGTGGAAGGCAACTTTAACCTGGGCGACGCGCTTTATAAACAAAAGCAATTTGACAAGGCTGGGGAGCAGTTTAATAAAATAGCAGAGTCAAAAAATAAAGCTGTTGTAGCAAAGGCTTATCATAATTTAGGCAATTCGTTATTGGAAAATAAGAAGCTGGAAGAAAGTATTGAAGCTTATAAAAAGGCATTGATTAATAATCCGAAAGATGAAGAAACGCGTTATAATTTAGCTTATGCGCAGGAAAAGCTGAAGAAACAGCAGCAGCAAAATAAAAATAATAAGAACAAGCAGAATAAGGATAATAAGCAGAATAAGGATCAAAATAAAGATCAGAACAAAAATCAGCAAAACAAGGATAATAAAGATCAGAATAAGCCTAATCAGGATAAAAAAGATCAGGATAAGCAAAACCAGCAGCAACAACAGCAGCCCAATAAATTATCAAAAGACGATGCAGAACGAATGCTTGACGCGCTGAACAACAATGAAAAGCAAACCCAGGATAAGCTGAAAAATAAAAAGTTAAAAGGGGCCAAAATGCAAATTTCTAAAGATTGGTAATGGTTATTGAGTAGTTGACTGTAAAAGTTAACGTAATCCTCAATCAACCTATTCAACTCCAATCCATATTAATGAATAAATGAACAAAAAGTATTACATATTAACGCTTTTACTGTTTTGGACAAGTATATTGTTTGCCCAGGATACCAAATTTACCGCATCCGTTAGTAAACAAGAGGTAGGTACAGGTGAGCCGTTTGAAGTTACTTTTTCTGTAAATGGCAATGGTGATCGTTTTTCTCCG
Source organism: Mucilaginibacter sp. (assembly GCA_028287805.1). Lineage (GTDB taxonomy): Bacteria > Bacteroidota > Bacteroidia > Sphingobacteriales > Sphingobacteriaceae > Mucilaginibacter. Next base: position 2,390 of record JAQBOY010000129.1, on the reverse strand, counting down.
CCTGATTTTAACGGTTTTCAAATAGTAGGTGGCCCCAACCAATCTACCAGTATGGAATCTATCAACGGCAAAACAACAGTGAGTACAGCTTTTAGCTACGAATTAGTAGCCGTAAAAGAGGGCGAATTTGCTATCGGGTCTGCCTCTATGATAGTAAACGGCCGGAGGTTAAGCACCAATACCATTAAAATAAAGGTTGTAAAAGGCAGGCCTGTTGCGCAAAACAACCGCAGCCAGGGCAACGCACCTGATAATTCAATTATTGAAAGTAACACAACTAATCTTTCCAAATCGCTGTTTTTAAGAGCAGTTGTTGATAAGGATAATGTTTATCAGGGGCAGCAATTAACTTTAACCTACCGTATATACACCCGTGTTGGCATTGTACAAAGCCAGGTAACTAAATTGCCAGATCTGACAGGATTTTGGAACGAAGATGTTAAAACCAATATGCAGCAACAGGTGCCATGGCATGTAGAAACTTATAAAGGTTTAAAATATAATGTAGCAGATATAAAACAGATCATTTTATTTCCTGAACATGCGGGTAGTATAACTATTGATCCTTTTTCCATGACCTTTATAGCAAGGATACAGGCTCCTGCCAGGGATTTTATGGAGCAGTTTTTTAGCGGCGCGTATAATGATGTAAAATATAATGCTAAAAGCACGCCTGTAGTTGTGCATGTAAAACCGCTGCCCCAGGCCGGAAAACCGGATAGTTTTACAGGAGCGGTAGGTAAGTTTACTATTGATGCTAATATTGACAAAACTCACGTTAAAGCTAATGAGGGTTTAAATTATAAAGTAAAAATTTCGGGTTCGGGCAATATTAAGCTGTTAAAAACGCTGAATACTAATTTCCCTGCCGATTTTGAGAAGTACGATCCCAAAATAACCGATACCGTTACAGAGCTTGTAAGCGGTGTTTCGGGTACCCGGTTTTATAATTACCTGCTCATACCCCGCCATCAGGGGGATTTTACCATTGACCCGGTTAAATTTTCCTATTTTAACCCCGCAACAGGCAGATATGTTAGCCTGTCTACCAAATCATTCAAAATAAAAGTAGATAAAGGCATTGCTGAGAGTAATGTTACCGCTCTTTCAGGTGCCGATAAACAGGATGTAAAATTATTAGCCAAAGATATCCGGTATATTAAAACCGGTGATGCCGGTTTGAGCAGGGAGGACGATGAATTTTATGGTTCAATTGGCTATTATATACTGCTTTTATCAGGGCCGCTTGCAGCTTTGGCCGCCCTGGCTTACCGCAACTGGAATCAAAAAAATAACAGCGATATAGTTAAGGTGAAAAATCGCAGGGCCGGAAAAATTGCTGCCAAACATTTAGCTAACGCGAAAAAGCAGTTACAGGCCGGCAACACCAAAGCGTTTTATGAAGCTGTTTTTAAAGGCTTATATGGTTATTTAAGTGATAAGCTCAATATTTCTTATGCTGATTTGGATAAGGATACTATAGCGTCTGCTTTAAAAGCGCGCGCAGTAAATGAACGGATAACCGGCCAGTTACTGGAAACGCTTGATCTATGCGATATGGCACGTTACGCGCCGGTTACCCACATTTCACAGCAGGAGGTTTTTGAGAAAGCGAAGAATACGATCAATGACATTGAAAATGAAATTTAAAAGCTTTAAAAGAATCGTATATATATTGATAGCTATTGCATTGCCATTGTTATCCTTTGCAGATGACAATGTTCAGGCTCTTTTTCAGAAAGGGAATAACTACTATGCAAAAGCACAATATAAAGAAGCGCTGAAAGCTTATCAGCAAATAGTAAATGACGGATATAAGTCTGCAGCGGTTTATTTTAATATGGGTAATGCCAGCTATAAAAATGATGATATTCCTTCGGCTCTGCTTTATTATGAAAAGGCACATAAGCTTGCGCCCGGGGATGAGGATATTAATTTTAATATCCGCTTTGCTAATTTAAAAACTACCGATAAAATAGATGAAGCGCCGGAGCTTTTCCTGAACAGGTGGTGGAGGGAATTTATTTTAAGTGTTTCAGTTAAGGTATTGGCTGTGTTGAGCATCCTGTTTGTTTTAGCAGGCTCGGCCATGCTGATTGTTTATTTTTTCACCAATTCGGTTTTCATAAAAAAAGCTTCTTTTTATACTTCCATAATTTTGTTCTTCTTCGGTATGGTAACCCTGTTTGTTTCAAGCCAGCAGGTGAACTATTTTGAAAGCCATAAGCAGGCCATTATTTTTAGCGGATCTGTTAATGTAAAAAGCGGTCCGGTTGAAAAGGCAGGTACACTGTTTGTATTGCATGACGGCACCAAAGTTAATGTGCTGGACAGCAACAATGACTGGATAAAGATAAAGCTGGCTAATGGAAATGAAGGGTGGATAAAAT
>JAQBOY010000126.1 GCA_028287805.1 Mucilaginibacter sp. | reverse complement strand
ATATATTTCCCATTGGTGATTTAGCGGCAGTAAATGCTTTAAAACACCTGAAAAATATACCTGCAGATACAAATAAAGATGAGATTTACGCTGTTGCCACACAATGGCAACCTTACAGAACTATTGCTACTATGTTGTTGTGGCATTACTATTTATCATCGCCAAAAAAACTAAGCACTCTTAAAAATAAATTAATAGGGCAATAATTAGGTTTTTATAATTTTATGTAACCTGAACTCATATCTACACTAACCTGTCACAAAATGAAACCACTCATTACTATCTTCCTGTTTACCATTTTAGCATTCAATGTTACAGCGCAAAAGCTAACAGCGTATCAGGCTTCGAATGGCATCATTTATCATATAAAAGATCCCGTTCATTTAGGACGCGGCTCTGCACCCGACGGAACCTTTTTATATTTACAAATTGGAGGGTGGGCTGTAGCATTTAACGATTCATCGGCCGATCCAAATGTAAATAACGTTGGCAGGAGTTATGCAAATACCGCTGTAATAGTTAAGAAAATAGCACAAGTAATGATAAAAGGGGTTGTAAAAACTTATTTTACTGTTGGAGGCGGAAACATCACTAATTATCTTCTTTCTATTGAAGATGCCATACAAGTATGTGAAGTAGTACCTTGTACTGCTAATAACAGCAACCGACCGGTTGTAGCAGATAAATTTGATCAGCTTAAAAAACTAAAGGCTCTGTTTGATAGTGGCGCTCTTACACAGGCCGAATATGACGACCAAAAGAAAAAATTATTAAATCAATAGTTTCAATATAAGAAATTCAGCGCAATTCCTGATTTGTACAGTCATAAAAAGGCCCGGTAATATTGCTATTACCAGGCCTGATATATTCCAATATTTTATTTCAGCGTTATGCTGGTTTTACCCATAGTATAACCATCAGCATACAGTAATACGGTATAGGTACCCTTTTGAAAAGGAGACGGGTTTACCCAGTCAATTGTATAACCGCTGCCATCATCTTTAAAATCAATAGATGTTTTATAGGTATACTGCAGGTCCTGTCCGTCAGCTGTAAAGGTACTTGAATTGCCTGATGTGATCAGGTTTCCGGTTGGATCAATAACACGTACAAAAATATCATGCGCTGCTTTTTCTGCAACGGCATTACTTGCAATAGTAAAGTTGATTTTGATCTTTTTTGCAGGGCCTGCACGTGATACGTCAACTTCCTTACCCGAGTTTTTAATTTTATAGGCTACCACATTAGCATTTCCAATTTTAAGGGCAGAAGCAATTTGTACTTTTGTGCTTAGGTCCTGGTTTTGTTTTTGCAATGTAGTTGCTTCCTGGGTCAATGTGTTTGCTTTTTCACTTACTGCAGTCAGGTTGGTTTTTAATGTATCGCGTTCTGTAGTTAAATTAGCATTTTGCTTTTTAAGCTCTTCAATATCAGCAGTATATTTAGTAACAAAATATCTTAGTTGTTTTACATCCTCTTGTGCTTTTCCAAGTTCAGCAGCCGTTAACTTACCTTTTGCCAATTCAGAACGTAATACTTTGATCTTAGATTGCAGCGAATCATTTTTAGCCCTCATCTCTGCAGACAATTTGGTTTTACCCGCATTTACCTGTTCAACTTGTGCCTCCAGACTATCCAATTCGGTTTGTAACCGGGTTTTTTCATCATTTTGGTATACGATCTTTTCATCAGACGTGTTTTTCTTCATGTACAAATACACATCCGTACCTAATAATGCCAGTATAACCACAATAAGGAAATAAATGACATTAGAGTTCTTTTTAGGTGTTTTTTCTGGTTGGTTTTCCATAAGTGTTAAGGATTTTTTTAAGTTAAGTGATAATTATTAGAGCAGCTATTATCGCTATCAATTTGTATTACAAGCAATGGCTTGAAAGAATCTATCATAAAAATTATCGGCCTTCAAAATGTATTTTATTGCTACTGCTTTTTATTATACGTAAAAAAGTGAAAAATATGATAATTGTTTTAACAATATGTTTATTTATCATTGATTATTGGCTAAATTAGGTACAAAATGATTAAAACGCAATTATTATTTGCCATAATAAAACAGCTATGTGAGGAGTTTATATCTTTACAGTTTTAAAGCAAGCCTCTTTTAATGCATATATATCGTCTTTTTATCACCCTTATTTTTTTACTGCCGGGTTTACAAAAAGCAGTAGCCCAAACAGTAGCGCCACCAAAATATAAAGCAGATCCCAAACGCGAATTCAGAGGCGTATGGATAGCTACGGTTGAAAATATTGACTGGCCTACTCCAAAAGCACCGGTCAGCCTGCAAAAACAACAGTTAATTAATATTTTAAATGCGCATCAGCAAACCGGAATTAATGCAGTAATGTTCCAGGTACGGCCGGCAGCCGACGCTTTTTATATTAAGAGTCGCGAACCATGGTCAAAATGGCTTATGGGCAGACAAGGGCAGGCGCCTGATCCTTTATATGACCCGCTGGAATTTGCTATTACAGAAGCTCATAAACGCGGAATGGAGCTACATGCCTGGTTTAATCCTTATCGTGCTACTAATGATGGCAAATTTGCAGCGCTAAGTTCACAACATATTACCAATACAAAGCCCGAGTGGTTTTTTATATATGGGGGCATTAAGTTATTTAATCCCGGTATACCCGAAGTGCGCGAATATATTGTACGGGTAATTTTAGATGTAGTGGATAATTACGATGTAGACGGGATTCATATGGATGATTATTTTTATCCTTACCAAATTGCCGGACAGCATATTAATGATGCCGAAGCATTTAAGAAATATGGCAGCGATTTTGAAGATATAAGAGACTGGAGACGGAATAATGTCGACCTGCTTATACATATGCTAAGCGATAGTATTCATAAGCACAAACCGCGTTTAAAATTTGGAATAAGCCCTGCCGGTATATGGGCCAATAAATACCAAAATCCTCAAGGTTCAGATACCCATGGCCTGTCAACCTATTATGAACTGTTTGCCGATGCACGCAACTGGACAAAAGAAGGCTGGGTAGATTACATTAACCCCCAGATATACTGGCCTATAAATGACCGGTCTGCCGCTTTTAATAAATTAGTAGATTGGTGGAGTGATAATACTTATAACCGGCATTTATATATAGGGCAGGCTGCTTATCGTATAAATGAAAGGAAAGTAAACGCTTTTAAACATCCGGAAGAAATGCCCGATGAGATCAAGTACCTGCGCAACAATCTGCGGGTACAGGGAAGCGTGTTTTTTAGCTCCACCTCATTATTGAATAACCCGCTTGGATTTACTGATTCGCTTAAAACAACCTATTACCGTCATGCTGCATTACCGCCGGTTATGCTATGGCTGGATTCTGTTCCACCAAATGCGCCACGCAATGTAGTTGTACAAGTTCAAAACGGAGCAGCGCAAGTGAAATGGCAAGCCCCAGTTTTAGCAAGAGATAACGAACCGGTTTATGGTTATGTTATTTACCGGTTTGAGGGAACTGATAAAATAGATATTGACGACCCTAAAAATATATTGCGTATACAATATAGTGATGCAACGGATTATAAGGATAGCACCGTACAAAAAGGCAGAACCTATTCGTATGTAATTACGGCTATTGACAGGTTAAAAAATGAAAGCGACCGGTCACCAACCATGGCCGTAACTATACCATAATTTAGTGGCAGGGGCAGCAGCTTGACTACGGGTGCCATCGCTATTGAAACTTTAAATATGAGGGCAGTAATACAACGTGTTTCAGCAGCAAGCTGTAAAGTTGAAGGTACCATAACCGGAGAAATTAAAAACGGCCTATTGGTGCTTTTAGGCATTGAAGATGCCGATACGGAGGATGACCTGCAATGGCTGGCCCAAAAAATAGTGGGAATGCGCATTTTTGGCGACGAAAATGGCTTAATGAATAAAGCCTTAGCCGATGTGGATGGTAACATTTTACTGATCTCTCAATTTACGTTATTTGCCCAAACTAAAAAGGGGAACCGCCCTTCCTTTATCCGTGCCGCAAAGCCGGATAAAGCTATTCCGCTATATGAGGGAATGATAAAAATTCTGGAAACCCTTACCGGAAAGAAGACAGCCACAGGAATATTTGGTGCAGACATGAAGATCAATCTGTTAAATGACGGGCCTGTAACAATTATCATAGATACTAAAAACAAAGAGTAACTTCATTATCATGACACTTAAAGAAACTCAAAATGCCGTTGACAACTGGATAAAAACAACCGGTATCCGTTATTTTAATGAATTAACCAATACGGCTATATTAATGGAAGAGGTTGGTGAGGTTGCACGGATAATGGCCCGGCAATATGGCGAGCAATCCTTTAAAAAATCAGATACAGAGGTTAACCTGGCTGATGAAATGGCTGACGTATTATTTGTGCTGATATGCCTGGCTAATCAAACCGGGATTGACTTAACTGAAGCCCTGCGAAAGAATATGGAAAAGAAAAGCATTCGTGATGCAGACCGGCACAGGAATAACGAAAAGCTGAAGTAACAGCCATGCTTCAACTACAACTGCATTATTACATTCAATTAACTGCTGCTGCTTTATATGAAAGAAGGCAGGAAAGCGATTGAGACTTCGTTTATTGTAAATTAACCAAACTATCTCCTTCTAACACAGGGATAGCGGTTGTTAAATCTACTTTAAGACAAAATTCGATATCTTTTTCAATTCCCAACTTTTTAAGCCGTTCGCTGTGAGAGGTCTTTTTAAGATAGCCATCCAAGTCATCTTTTGCTATTTGATAAAGATCATTAGCTGCTATTGCGGGGTCATCTGTGGAAAAATCACCTGATTTTAACTGATCTACTACAGCGCCTGCAAACAGCGTATCCTCCAGGTTAAAATTACCCTTCCAGCCAGAGCAAACCAGCAGAATATTTTCATTTTGCACTTTAAGCCAGGCACATAAGGAGGTAAGATTTAAAAACGAGCCAATCACTATTTTTTTTGCTTTCCGCGATAAATGCAGTGCATGTGTTCCGTTAGTGGTGGTTAATACGATGGTTTTCCCAGCTACCTTTTCTTTAGTATAAGAAAAGGGCGAATTCCCAAAATCAAACCCTGCAACTATTTCTCCATCACGTTCAGCAGCTACTAAATACGCTGATTCTTTTTCCCTGTAGGCAATACATTCTTCCACTTCTGATACCGGGATAATAGCGGTTGCCCCATTTTCAATTCCATAACAAATTGAGGTTGTAGCCCTGAATATATCGATTATTACAACTATATAATCCTCGGCGTTATAAAGAGGCAATAAGGCGGGTGTAAGGCAAACTTTTAGTTGGTTATTCATTTAGCAATAATAATTTATTTGTAACAATAGCTGTTTAAAGTGCCTATTATGCTGCTGCTATTAATAGGCAAATGTAATGTTATAATTAGTTTATTGCGGAAGGCTGAATAGGAGCCGGGTGTAAAGACTTATAAAAATCAACCAGATCATTTATAATTAGCCTTATATTATGCTGCTGTTCTATAAGATAACGGGCATTTTTGCCTATTCCCTTACAGTATTCTTCATCAGTGATGCATTGCTTAATGGCATTATAAAATTCTTCTTTGTTGTTAGCTATCAATATATCCCGCCCGTGTTCGCATTTAATACCTTCGGCCCCCAGAGTTGTAGAAATGATGCATTTCTGCATTGCCATACCTTCAACAATTTTCACCCTCATACCACCTCCCGACAGTAATGGAACAATCATGATAGATTTACTATTTACAAACTCCAGGGCATCATCTACTTCACCCTGTATAAATATTTTGCCCAGCACGTCATAGTCGTCAAACCGTTCGGGAATATCATTTCCGGCCACATAGCATTTCACATTCAAGTCGCCTTCTGTTAAATCCTTATAAAAATTATTCAGAAACCACTCCATACCTTCCCTGTTAGGCAACCAATCCAACGACCCTAAAAAAAATAAGCTGGGAAATTCCGTTTTATTAAAATCAGGCTCATATTTTTCAAGCCTTATACCAACAGGTAATACTTCAATGGGTATTGTAATACCATAAGCCTGTATGGTGTCTTTATCCTGGGGGGTAAATACAGCAATCCCGTCAAATTTATTTAGTTGCTGCAACTCATAATTCTTTATCCGTTTGGCATGCATCTTCAGGTATGATTTTTTAAACGGATCAGATTTTTGGAGCGATAATCTTTCCCACACCTGGTTCTCAATATTATGTGTCCTGTAAACCAATGTAGCTTTTGAATACTTGCGTATTACCGACAGATACAGACATAAAAATAAACCTTCAAATTGTATAATATCATAAGCTGTACTTTTTACAGCTTCTATCAGCAGCTTTTCAAATCCCTGGTCGTAATACCGGTCAATATTAAATGAAGTTTTGCTAAATAAATTAATAGCTACATCAAATACAGATACATTAATATCAATATTATATACCCGATAATTTATTTTGCCCCTTAATTCATCATCCGGCAACTGCTCTTCATGATTTTTTTTGGGGTTTAGCGATATTAAAGAAACCTCATGGCCTAAATGCAGCAATTCCTTAAGGGTATTACATACCACTATCTGATAACCTCCGTTTTGAGGAAATGGGACGTGATGTGTTAATAATAAGATCTTCAAATCGGGCTTATTGGTTTTTAACAAAAATAAAAAATTAGCTTATACAATCAAGCTTTAGCGGTAGCAGAATACAAAGTAATGAATCAGAACAATGTAAAAAAGCGCTCAGAATATTATATGAAGCAGTACAGCGTGTTTTACACCTCTTCGTTTACCTGGCCAATTGGCATGGTAACTTTAAAAGTACGACGATGATAGGGAGTATACCCCATTTTTAAAACCGTTTCACGATGGGTAATGGTGGGGTAGCCTTTATTAGTATGCCAGTTGTATTCGGGATGCTCGCCGGCTATTTGCTTCATATAATCATCCCGATAGGTTTTAGCTAAAATGGAAGCCGCTGCTATGCTAAAATATTTCGCGTCACCTTCAACAATACATTGATGAGGGGTAGAGCCATATTTATTGAACCGGTTTCCGTCAATAATTAAAAATTGAGGTTTTAAATGAAGTTTGTCTATAGCCCGGTGCATAGCTAAAAAAGAAGCATTTAAAATATTTATTTCATCTATCTCTATATTATCAACAGATGCTACAGCATAGGCTATGGCTTTTTGCTCTATCTCTACTCTCAGTTTATAGCGTATTTCTTCGACTAATTGTTTAGAGTCATTAAGTATATCATGATCAAAATCATGGGGCAAAATTACAGCGGCAGCAAAAACCGGCCCGGCCAGGCATCCACGTCCCGCTTCATCACATCCGGCTTCAATAAATTCGTGCTGATACCTGGCTAATAACATTATGCTTTAATTAAAATTCAAATATCTGATTTTTAATTAAAAGATTTAAAATATTCGCAAAGTAAGCAAGGTAATATCATCAATTGGCTTACCCTTAACAACTAAATTTAGATGATTCAATAGCTTTTGATTAAACTTATCAGGCGATAACTTATTATGTTTGGTTACAAAATTTATCAATAGCTCTTCGTTCCATATCTTATCGTCATAAGACTCCATATCCAATAGACCATCAGTATAATTAACAATTAGGGTACCCGGTTCGATATCTACTTCTCCTTCATTTAAAAAGGGCAATTCTTCAAAAGCGCCAATCATAGTAGTACCCAGCTTAAGCGGAATTGCACTACCATCAGAAAATAGTATGGTAGCGTTATGACCGGCATTAACATAATTCAGCTTACGCGTTTGCTCATTATATTTTGCCAAAAACAGGGTTATAAAGCGCTCGCCTTTAGTATTGCTGATCACTTTTTGATTAAGGCGGTCAATAATATTAGTTAGGTCATCCTCAACAGTGACCCATGCGTGCAAACTTGCCTGAAAATTAGCCATCAGTAATGCCGCCGACATTCCTTTACCTGATACATCTGCAATGCACCATAAAAATTCATGTTCGTTTAACCGGATAAAATCGAAATAATCACCTCCAATATTTTGATGCGGAAGATATTTGGCGCCAATTTCTACACTGGTTTCCTTATGCATCCTTAAGGGGATAAGCATATTTTGCACTTCAACGGCCAGTTCCATTTCACGTTGCAAACGTTCAGACTCCAGCCTTTCACCAAACAGTTTCTTATTTTCAAGTGCAACTACAATAACGTTGATTAATGTTTGGATAAAATTCAAATCGTTATCAACCATTTCGCTCGAAGTGTTAAAATCACCGATGAGCGCAAACGCAACAGCCTTACTTTTGTGATAAATAGGAATAAAATAATCATACTGTTTCAATACAGTATTTGTATGGGCCGACAGGGATGTTGGCGATTTGATCTTATTCAGTTTGTTGCATGCCCGGCTCAAAATGCTTGCAGACTCTATTTCTCCGCCAAACTTTGAAATACAGTTATAAGTATTCCCTTCTTTTTCAATTAAAAAACGAAACCTGCCTACCTGCAAGTAATTTTGCATAATTACTTCAAGCATCTGAATTAATACAGATGTAGCCGTATTTTTATTGATAGCTCTCGTTATCTCCAATAGCGAGTTTAACTCCGACTGTCTTTTTAATAATAGCCGTATTAACTCGTCTTCGCCTGTATTCGGACCCTTACTTTGCATCTGAATGTGTGGTGGTGTCTAAATTAGAGAAAATTTATCTTTAAAAGTTGTTAGTTTGCGATTTTATATCAAAAGCATCTCTAAGTCCTATTGTTACCAGGTTAAATGCGTATACAATAAGCATAATAGCTAAGCCAGGCATAATGGCAAGGTATGCAGCGTCCATAATAATATATCCATAATGTTCTTTTATCATACTGCCCCAGGTGGGTATTGGTGGTTGCGCGCCAAATCCTAAAAAGCTCAGTCCTGCCTCCAGTAATATAGCCGATGCAAAATTAGAGGCTGCTATTACTAATATAGGGCCCGCTATATTAGGTAAAATATGCCTGGTGATAATACGCACATCATTATAGCCTAAAGATTTAGCCGCTTCAATATACTCCACCTGTTTTAAGCTTAATACCTGGCCCCGCACCAGGCGACCGACTTCAACCCACATAGATAAGCCTACGGCTATAAATATTTGCCATAACCCTTTTCCTAAAGCGAAAGATAAGGCAATAACCAGCAACAAAGCCGGCAATGACCATAAAATATTCATCAGCCAGCTTAATGCGTCATCCACCCATCCTCCAAAATAACCTGCTATTGCCCCTATAGTTATACCCAGGCATAAACTAATAATTACTGCCATTAAACCTACAGCCAGCGAAATCCGTGCGCCTAATATTAAACGGCTTAGCATATCGCGCCCGTAAATATCAGTACCAAGCCAAAAAGTTTTATGGGTAATAAAATCAAGCGTTTTTAAATGTGCCGGCAATTTATACGCTTTCTGTTCAGGTTTATCTTCGCCGCTAACATATTGATTAACATATACAGAATCTTTAACTATCCGATAAGCGGTTATAGGTATTTCTCTGTAGAAAGAAGGCTGGCCAAACAGCATTCGGCTCAATAAGTTAACTGTATCAACCGTTTCTGTTTTTCTGAGCCTTAACAGCATAAATTCTGCCCCGGGTTTTTTGATACTCAGTTGAATGGCCATATTATTAGCATGTGGTGTTGAATCAGGCATAATTAAATAACCTAATACAGCTACAATTATAGCAAACAAGACAAACAGGAGCCCCGCAACGGCAAATTTGTTGCGTTTAAATATTTTCCAGGTACGCGTTGCAGGTGTAGGTTCCAACAGTTAATGTATATATCCTCTCATGCTAAATATAGCATATTTAAAATCTGCCCTCAAAATTGTATATATAATTTAGGATAATAGCTAACATGATTAACTACAGGTAAAAATAAATATTGCAATCGATTAATCAAAGGATTATTAGCCACATAAGTTATCGCACTAATCTGCCTTTCCAGGCATATTTACGGGTATTGCCCATTAAACCTACATATACAAAGTATATGATATGTATAGGCGAAAGCATCAGCAATAAAGCAAGTAATTTTTTGCGTTTAAAAAAAGATGTTATGGGGACAAGGAAAGCCAGTTCAAAAGCATATTTCAGCAAAAACTGCACTAAAACCAGTTTAAAGAAATATACATTATAAAAGCCCATACAAACATTTACCAGCAACGACAGATTGAACAGCCATATACCCACCGCCATGGCCACTACTTTTTTATCTTTATATTTTGTTGATTTAGATGCCCAGCGACGCCTTTGCTGTAAAAATTCCTGCAGTGTGTGCTTGGCATGTGTGTAAACAATCGCATCCCGGTGTTTTAAAAACCCAATTTTACCAGGATACCGCTCTGCCACTTTTTGCAATAGTAATTCATCATCGCCTGATGCCAGATCATCAATTCCTTTAAAACCACCCACGGCATAAAATATATCTTTACGATAGGCCAGGTTTGCACCATTACAGGTTGATGCACGTTTATTACCAATAAATGCAGCACCAATTCCAATAAGATAAGAAAACTCTAATGTTTGCAGGTTTTCAAACAATGACTTTTCTTCAAAATAAGTTACAGGTGATGAGATCATGACCAATTGCTCCGATTCATAATAACTCACTATTGATGATAACCATTGTTTTCCCATCCGGCAATCAGCATCAGTAGCCACCATAAAATCGCCCGTTGATATTCGTATGGCTTCGGCTATTGCCTTCTTTTTATAGGAGTTCAACGGTTTATCTTCCTTTAGCTGCAATAATTTGATTCCTTGGCTGGCATAGCTTAATATGATTTCGGTGGTGCGGTCTGTAGAATGGTCATCAACTATTATTACTTCTACTAAGTGTTTTGGATAATCCTGTGCTAAAATATCCTCAATAGTAAAATTGATACGCTCTTCTTCATTACGCGCCGCTATTAATACAGTTACTTTTGTAGTTGGGGTGAAGTTTTTAAGAATTGGTTGCTTTAAATTTGCCCAGCCCCGTATAAGGTATATTAATACCAATAGATACAAGCCTGTAAGCAGTAAGGAAAATATGCTATGAATTACGATCAAAGAAGTTAAGTTTTAAAATAAATACAGAGCCTAAAATAGCGGGAATAATTAAATTTATTAGCCAGATTGATGTAAATACTGTAACTACGGCTATTTGCTGATTAGTAATATAAGCAAAAACTGTGGCTGCCGTAGCGCTGCGTACGGCTACATCCAGCAAATCAAGTGACGGTAAGGCCGATTGTATAAAAAACACAATAAAGGTCATCATTAATATTTCAAACGCCGTAATCTGTGGAATAAACAGGTGTATCAAAATATAATACTGGCATGAAAAAGTAAAGAACCTGGCCATGCAAAACAGCATGATCTTCAATAGTTCATCAAATTTATACTGGCCCATTACATCAAAAAACCGGTGATATTTTCTCAGGAACGGAATTTTGTTTAGTAGTGTTACCAACCATTTTATATTAAAATAAAATACCAGGAATAAAGCAATATAAAGGATACCTAATATTACCAATCCTAAAAGTACCAGTCCGTTAAAATGCAAAAAACGCGCACTGAACCATAATATGGCAATAGTGCCCAATACATTGGTAATAACATTTTGGCCAAATGAGCCTACCGCCATAGCAAAAACACCATGAATACGGCGGCGGGGAGGTAAAAACATTACACGGCCTCCATATTCACCAAGCCGGTTGGGGGTAAATATGGCCCATGTTAATCCGCAAAAAACACATTCTATAGCTCTCCAAAAAGAAATTCTCACCAGGTTGCGGGTAACGTACTGCCATTTTAATGCTTCAAGCAGCCAGTTAACCAACATTAAGCCAACAACAAGCGACATCACCAATAAAACCTGTGTATGGCCTATTGCCTGTAATAAGCTTTCAAACCGTTCAATATCCCGGCTTTTTTTTAAAAACTGGTGATAGATAAACGTAAAAGCTAAAACCAGTATAATGGCTTTTAAAAAATACGAAAGCCGCTTTTTGTTGGCAGATGTCAATGGCAAATATTTTGTGCAATGTTACAAAAAAGCAAGGCAAGCCATTGTGTTATCCCTTATAAACATGAATTTGTTTATTATTTTAAACGTGGTTTCAAATAAGCAATGGTATAAGCATAAGCATTTTTAGTGGCTTCGCTATCATAGCTGGGGTTACTTGGGTTAGCAAAAGCATGGTCTGCATCATATTGATGCACGTATAATTTTTTGCCTGCGGTTTTCATATCCGCCTCAAATTGCGCTACAACTTTTGTATTTATCCATTGATCTTTATTAGCAAAATTACCCAGCACATCGGTATTTAAGGTTTTTAACCGTTCAATGCTTTTTTCGGGCATGCCGTAATACATTACACAAGCTACATCCTGCTTACCTGCTAATAAGCTTGCCTGTAAACTCCAGCCACCACCAAAGCACCAGCCAATAGTAGCAATACGGGCTTTAGGGCCTGCATAAGCTATGGCTCCCTTTATAATAGCTTGCGCCCGGTCATCCTTTACCTGCTGCATAAATTTTCCTGCATCTTCGCGGGTAGTGGCTATTTTACCATCGTATAAATCCAGGGCTATTACGTTAACATTTCCCAGGTCGTTATATAATTTTTCCGACTCGCGTTTAATGAAATCATTTAAACCCCAATACTCGTGTATAACCAAAAGATAATTATTAGTTGGGGTTTTAGCCTTAAGCTCATAAGCGGTTGATTCTTTACCATCAGGTGTTTTGAAAGTGATGGGTTTACCTATACTGCTTTGAAAATGAAAAGCCTTTGGTACTTTATGCGACATAACAAAATTTTTGCTGGCAGCCAGCATCGCAAATTGCCGGGTTGCTGATTGATTACAACAGGCCATTTTACTTTGGCTAAAAGCAAATACAGTAAAAAAAACAAGTGTGATTAATAAGAAGAGTTTTTTCATTGTGATATTATTAATATACATACAATATTGAGCTGTTTTTGTTTGAAGATACGCCTTTATCTAAGTTACCGCTTACCTGCAAAACTTACCGAAGAATAACATCAAATTAAACGTTTTATTTTATCCCCATCTCCTTTTTCAAGAATTGGCCTGTAAAACTTACTTTAACTTTACATAAGCCTTCAGGAGTGCCTGAAAATAATATCTGCCCACCGCCTGATCCGCCTTCCGGGCCGAGATCAATTACGTGGTCAACCACTTTAATTACATCCAGGTTATGTTCAATTACCAATACCGTGTTTCCTTTATCAACTAATTGGTACAGCACACCTAACAGTACATTAATATCTTCAAAATGTAAGCCTGTAGTAGGTTCATCCAAAATGTAGAAGGTATTTCCTGTATCCTTTTTAGATAATTCTGTTGCCAGTTTAACCCGCTGAGCTTCGCCGCCTGAAAGGGTAGTTGATGCCTGCCCCAGCCTGATATAGCCTAAGCCTACATCAAATAAGGTCTTTATTTTACGGTAAATAGCCGGCATATTTTCAAAAAATGGCACCGCATCCTCAATGCTCATATCCAGCACATCGTTAATAGATTTTCCGCGATAACGTACTTCCAAAGTTTCACGATTGTAGCGCCTGCCGCCGCATTCCTCGCAGGGTACCTGTACATCAGGCAAAAAGTTCATTTCAATTACCCTTAACCCTGCACCTTTACAGGTTTCGCAGCGGCCGCCTTTTACGTTGAACGAAAAACGGCCAGGTTTATACCCTCTTATCCTTGATTCAGGCAGTTGTACAAACAGGTTACGGATATCAGAAAATACACCGGTATAAGTAGCCGGGTTTGAACGTGGCGTACGGCCTATTGGCGATTGATCTATTTCTATTACCTTATCAATATGCTCTAAACCTTCAATTTCCCCATAAGGCAACGGATGCTTTTTCGCCCTAAAAAAATGGTGGTTTAAAATAGGGTACAGCGTTTCAGTTATCAAGCTTGATTTTCCGCTGCCGGATACTCCGGTAACACCAATCAGCTTACCCAACGGGAACTCAACCGACACATTTTTTAAATTATGCCCGGTGGCATTTTTTAATTTTAGCAATTTACCATTGCCGGGCCTCCTGGTTTTAGGGATAGCAATTTCACGTTCACCATTAATATAAGAGGTGGTAAGTGTATGCGCAGCCATTAATTCTTTAGGCGTACCTTGGGCAACTATTTCTCCGCCATGAACGCCTGCAGCAGGGCCCATATCAATTACATGGTCAGCTTCCAGTATCATGTCTTTATCATGCTCCACCACTAATACGGTATTACCCAGGTCACGCAGATTTTTTAAAGCATTTATCAACCGTTCATTGTCGCGCTGATGCAAACCAATGCTGGGTTCATCCAGAATGTACATTACATTCATTAACTGCGAACCAATCTGCGTTGCCAGCCTGATGCGCTGCGCCTCGCCACCTGATAATGTTTTAGCCGTACGGTCAAGCGTTAAATAACTTAGACCAACATCCATTAAAAAAACAATACGTGCACGTATTTCCTTTAAAATTTCTTTGGCAATAACATTTTGCCGCTCGGTTAACCTGTCCTCCAAATTATTAAACCAATCCTGCAGGGTACGAATATCCATACAGGCCAGTTCAAAAATGTTTTTTTGATCAACCTTAAAGTGCAGCGATTCCTTTTTTAACCGGGCGCCATCACAAACGGGGCAAGTTCTTAACACCCGGTAGTTTTCCATATCGTCCATGCCCTCTTCACCGCGGCGTTCCTGCTGTTCTTCCAGCATCCTGATGATACCATCAAAACTTATCTGGTAGCTTTGTACATTCCACTTGTTATACTCAACCGCTACGGTAAGCATTTCATTGGTGCCATTCAGAATAATATCCAGCTTCTCCTTCTCCAGTTTTTCAATCGGGGTAGACAAGGAGAATTCATATTTTTTGGCTAATGACTTTAATACCTGGAATATCCAGGTTTCCCGGTATTCGCCCAACGGTGCAAGGCCGCCGTTAAGGATACTTAATTTAGGGTTGGGTATTACCGAAGCTTCATCTATCTCAAAAATATAACCTAAACCATTACATTTTTCGCAGGCGCCATAAGGCGAATTGAAAGAGAAAGTATTAGGCTGCGGCTCATCATAGGATATTCCCGAAATCGGGTCCATCAAATACTTGCTGAAATAGGCTACATTATTGTCCTTATCACCAATGCGGATAATGCCTTTGGCAATTTTTAATGCTGCCTGTATAGATGTGTATAATCTTTTACTGTCTTTTTCACTTACAATCAAACGATCCACAACAATATCAATATCATGTATCTTGTAGCGGTCTACCTGCATTTTGGGTTCAACATCAGCTATTGCCCCATCTATCCATACTTTTAGATAGCCTTGTTTCCGTATTTGCTCAAAAAGTTCGCGGTAATGCCCCTTTCGGGCTTTTACCACCGGCGCCAAAATATTTACAGGCTGCCCTTCAAATTTTTCAAATATGGTTTTCAGTATCTGATCTTCAGACATGCGCTCCATTTTTTTGCCGCTTACGTAAGAGTAAGCCTCGCCTGTACGGGCAAAAAGCAAACGCATAAAATCATATATCTCAGTTATGGTACCAACGGTTGAACGGGGATTTTTACTGGTGGTTTTTTGCTCAATGGCAATAACGGGGCTCAATCCAGAAACCTTATCCACATCCGGCCGTTCCATACCACCCATAAACTGGCGCGAATAAGCCGAAAATGTTTCCATATAACGGCGCTGCCCCTCGGCATAAATAGTATCAAATGCCAGTGATGATTTACCGCTGCCACTCAAACCGGTAATTACAACCAGTTTGTTGCGTGGAAAAGAAACGTCAATGTTTTTTAAATTATGTACCCGGGCTCCGTAAACTTCAACTTCACTTTGCTCGCCAAGGTCTAGAGGTTTTGTACTCATACATTTTTAGTTGATTAGGTTGGTTGGGTTGAATTAGTTGATTGGTTAAATATTCAACCTAATCAGCCAATTACTTAATCAACTCAATCAACCAAAGCGCAAATATACGCAAAAAAAAGTCCGGCCTGCCAACTGGGCAGACCGGACTGTAAGTGCTCCGTAAATTTAATTGTATTAATTATACGCCAGTAATTGAGTAGCCGTGGGCGGCACATTGCTGTAAAATTTACTATACCCATACCTTGCAGGCTTCGCAATAATTTCTTTCATTGCAATAATGTTGTACACATACACAGCGGTTTCCCGGTTCAAATGCATGCGAAAATAATTATCTTCATTCTGTGTATTGATGGCTTTTTCCAGCTTAATTTCGCCATTGTTATAAGCAGCGGCAGCTAATGTCCAGCTGTTAAATTCGCCATACAATTCTTTAATGTACTTACAGGCGGCAATAGTTGACTTTCGAATATTCATTCTTTCGTCTATTCCTTTACCAACTTTTAAGCCATAAGTACGCGCCGTGCCGGGCATAAACTGCCATAAACCGGCCGCGCCTTTGGATGATACGCCTCCCTCTAAACCTGACTCTACCAGTGGCATGTATTTAAAATCATCAGGAATCCCATAAAGCCGTAAAATAGGCTCAATAATGGGGAACAGTTTTTCTGCTTTAATGTGCAAAATGTTTGACTGAACATTCCTGAAATTATGCCGCATCAGCGTATGACGCATTTTGCGGTTTACTTTCTCATCGTTTAGAGGCAGTGCTTCATTAGCAAAGCTATAATAATTAGCTTCATTGGTTTTTTTTGTTGAAACTACTGCTGAACTACGATGGCTTTTATTTGCCGGTTTAAGAACCGTTGTGCTGCAAATGTTGAGCTTAAAAATGATTGCTAGCACCAGGATTACGGAGCACGTAATTAAGTGTTTTTTAATCATTCGTGTGTGTTAGTTAAAGTACGCATTTGTAAAAATGTATTGCAAAGGTATGGTTTATAAATCAGGTTATCAAACACTTACAAACGGCTTAGTGTTTTGAATTTTTTAAAATAGTTTAAAAAACGCGGCTTAAGCCTATTTAAACGCAGTTTTTGAACCGATTAAAAAGTTATAAAATTGAATGAAAAACCACTAAAAAACAGTACCTTTGACCCTCACGCTGCGAAAGCGCAAATAAAAAAATTATGGTATTTAAAAGACCAGGGAACAGTCGCGACGACCAATCCGGCAGATCATCAAATAAACCTTCTAAAGGCGGTGATCGCTCTAAAAAATCATTTTCCCCATCCCGTGGAAAAACCTCAAATAGTTCAGATCAGACCGGCGACGGTCCTAAAAAAAGATACAGTGGTGAAAGATCTGATGAAAAAAGATCTTATTCATCTTCAGGTAGCAAACCTTATGCTAACCACTCAGGCGCTGATTCATCAAAAAGCAGTTTTAGCGGAGGAGAAAAGAAAAGCTTTTCCCCAAAAAGACCTTATTCCGGCAGACCCGCTGATTCGGACGGACCTAAAAGAAGTTTTGGCAGTGAATCAGGCGAAAGAAAAACTTTTTCGCCACGAAGCAAGCCGTATTCAGGCAGGCCTACCAGTGATGATCGGCCACCGAGAAGCTTCGATAGCGGATCGTCTGACGAAAGGAAAAGTTTTACATCAAAAAATAAATCCTATTCGGGAAGACCAACCGGTGATGATCGTCCGCCAAGAAGTTTTAGCAATGAATCATCAGGCGAAAGAAAATTTTCAGGAGCAGGTTCTAAACCCCGCGAAAGATCCGGAGAAAAGAAATTTGGAGACAGATCAACTCCTGATAACGGATTTAAAAAGCGCGAAGGCGATTTTAAAGACAGGCCCACCCGTAAACCCAATTACGATAAAATAACAGTTGACAGGGATGCTCCCGTAAAAACTTTACGGCCCAAAAAACCATCTGAAGCAAAAGATTCGGGGCTGATAAGGCTTAACCGTTACATAGCAAACGCGGGTATCTGTTCGCGCCGAAAAGCAGATGAGCTTATTCTTGCCGGAGTAGTTGCAGTTAACGGCGAAGTAGTTGCTGAATTAGGCAGTAAAGTTGATCCTATAAAAGATGAGATACGCTATAATGGTGAAACATTAAGGCGCGAAAAAATGATCTATGTATTGCTGAACAAACCAAAGGATTATATAACCACTACCGAGGATCCGCAGGAACGTCGTACAGTTATGCATCTGGTTGAAAAAGCTAGCCGTGAACGCATTTACCCTATTGGCCGTTTAGATCGTAATACAACCGGCCTGTTATTGATGACCAATGACGGTGAGCTGGCAGATAAACTTTCACATCCACGCAGTAATGTGGTTAAGTTATACCAGGTTGAGTTAAGTAAAAGCTTAACCCAGGGCGATCTGAATAAAATTCAATTCGGCCTTGAGCTGGAAGACGGCCTGATAAAACCAGACTCGGTTTCTTATGTACAAGGCGGAACAAAGCGGGAGATTGGCATTCAGATACATAGCGGAAAAAATCGAATTGTACGCCGCATATTTGAGCACTTAGGCTATGAAGTGGTAAAACTTGACCGGGTTGTATATGCTAACTTAACCAAGAAGGACCTTCCCCGTGGCCGATGGAGATTTTTGGATGAAAAAGAAATAATTCAGCTAAAACATTTAATAAAGTAAAAAATGCCCGGCAAAACCGGGCATTTTTTATTGATTTTATTAACTTGCAGCCCCTTATAAATCACTTCATTCAATTATGTTATGAAAAAGCTGCTGTTAATTACCCTTTTAATATTTCCGGTGCTTGGTTTTGCACAAAAAAAGCTCCCCAAAACCTTTGATCTGCTGATAGGTACTTATACCAAAGGCGATAGCAAGGGTATTTACGTTTACCGTTTTTATGAGGAAAGCGGAAAAATGGCGTATTTAAGCGAAACTACTACAAGCAACCCTTCCTACCTATGTGTATCTAACAATAATAAATTTGTTTACGCAGCAAATGAAAATGATAAAGGCAGTGCAGCTACCTCATTTAAATTTGATGCAACTACAGGTAAACTTGATTTTATCAATACGCAATCAGTTGGCGCGGGAGCAGCTTATATAGCGGTTGATAAAGCGCAAAAAAATGTTTTTACCGCTAATTATGGTGGTGGCAGTTTAACAGTGCTGTCTGTAAATAAGGATGGATCATTAAACCCTGCTGTACAAACTATACAGGATGAGGGCCATAGCATAAATACCGACAGACAAGGTGCTCCGCATGTGCATTCAGCAATGCTATCACCGGATGAAAAATTTTTATTTTATGCCGATCTGGGCACAGACAAGCTAAATATATACCGTTATCATGCTTCAAAAAAACCACCATTAACCCCTGCTGATCCTTCTTTCGTGAGTGTAACAGCTGGAAATGGCCCACGTCATATGGCTTTTTCAGCAGATGGTAAATACGTATATCTTGTGCAAGAAATGGGAGCTGCCATAACTACTTTCAGTATAGATGGCGAAAAGCTAAAACCACTGCAAACTATTACCATGCTTGCCGATGGCTTTACCGGTCAGGTTGGCGCTGCAGACATTCATATATCTCCGGATGGGCGTTTTCTGTATGCTACCAATCGTGGCGATGCCAATGAAATTGTTCAATATGCTATAAACCATGATAATGGCCAGTTAATTTTTGTTGAACGCTATAGTACACACGGCAAAACGCCACGAAACTTTGTTATTGATCCTACAGGAAATTATTTATTGGTTGCTAATCAAACCACCGATAATATAGTTGTTTTTAAAGTTGATAAAAATACAGGCAAATTATCACTCTCCCCCTATAATATCAAAGTCAGCATGCCGGTGTGTTTAAAGCTTGTACCGGTAGAATAAAAATAAGGTGAAAGGTATATTGCCGAAACTGACATTTACCTTTCACCTTTGATATTTATTTTTTCACCTTATTAAAGGTATAAATCACAAATCCGTTTTTACT
>JAQBOY010000118.1 GCA_028287805.1 Mucilaginibacter sp. | reverse complement strand
TCTTTAATGTGGAAGAATTAAAAAACTATTTGAGGTGGGTAGCAGTTAACATAAAAACCTGTAAACATTTACTAAGGTTTATAACAGATTATAATGGTTAACGTGAAAGATCTTAATATAGGTATTATACACAATGTTTATACTAAAAGAGGCGGAGAAGATCAGGTAGCCGAAAGTGAATATAAATTACTTAAGGCAAATAACTTTAAGGTACATTTATTAAAATTTGAGAATCCGGAGGGTAAATTAAAACAGCTATTTACTTATATAATTTCAGCTTTTAATTTATTTTCTTTTATAAAATGTTATAGCTGGCTTAAACAAAATAACATTGATGTACTGCATGTACATAACTGGTTTTTTACTGCTTCTCCTTCTGTTTTCTGGGCTGCCAGGTATTGTAAGGTACCTGTTGTAATGACTATGCATAATTATAGATTGATATGCCCTTCAGGAACTTTAGTATTTAACAGAAAGGCTTATCTTGAAAGTTTAAATACAGACTTTTCATGGGATGCTATAAAAAAAGGTGTTTATAGAAACTCACCCATACTTACTTTCAATTTAGTTTTTACAGTTTGGTTAAATAAAAAGATAGGCACCTGGAAGTTGGTTAAATATTATATTATTTTAACAGAGCATTCTAAAACTTTAATAGAAAACAGTCATTTAAGGGCACTGACTAATAAGCTTATCGTTAAAGCCAATTTTGTTTCAGCCATAAAAGTAAATAATAGTATTCCTCGTCAGGATAATTTCTTATTTGCAGGTCGTTTGTCTGATGAAAAAGGAATAATTTTTTTACTGGCTGCATTTAAAGGTTCACCACATAAACTAACTATTATAGGAGATGGGCCCCTGCAAAATGACGTTGAAAATTTTGTGAAAGATAATAGTAATGTAACTTATCTTGGTTTTAAAGATAAAGAAACTATAAATTATGAACTGCGTAAATGCAGCGCTTTAATTTTTCCATCCATATGGTATGAAACATTCGGTTTGGTAATGATTGAAGCTTTTGCACTATCAACACCTGTTATTGCTTCATACTGCGGTTCGTCCAGTATAATTGTAAAGCACGGTTATAATGGATTGCACTTCGAACAATCAAATATAGAGAACTTGAAAGAAAAGCTTACGGAATGGTCATCTTTTGATGATAATGTAAAGGAACAATACGGTAAAAATGCATATGATAGTTACTTACAGTATTATACACCCGAAAAAAATATAGAACAATTGATTGAAATATATAGATCTGCTGTTTAATTACTATAATAATTATTGTGGCAATAAATGAATAAAATTATAACCACAAGTTGGGATGATGGGCATCCGCTTGATTTCCGTATAGCTGAACTATTGGAAAAGTATGATCTGAAAGGTACTTTTTACATACCAAAAAAAAATCCTCAAAACAAGGTAATGAATGAAAATGAAGTGGCTCTGCTTCATAAAAAATTTGAAATTGGCGGTCACACCTTAAACCATGTTAACTTAAAAAAGCTTAATAATAGTAACTTAGTTTATGAAATAAATGGGAGTTACAGCTGGTTAAGCGAAGTTACCGGTGTAAAACCATTGTCATTCTGTCCGCCATTTGGCGCTTATAATACAGCGTCATTGAAAATCATGTACCTGGCAGGTTTTAAAGTAATAAGAACAACCCAGCTTCTGTCGCCAGATTTATTGCTTCCCGTTCACTATACCACATTACAATTGTTTAATCACTCTTCATTTACTTATGCAAAGCATCTTTTAATTAGGGGCAGATTAATAGATTTTAAACTTTGGCTGAATAGTGGGGCTACCGCTGATTTGTTAAATTTAATTGACTACTACCTTAATCACATTGATATGAATGGCGGAT
Source organism: Mucilaginibacter sp. (assembly GCA_028287805.1). Taxonomy (GTDB): domain Bacteria; phylum Bacteroidota; class Bacteroidia; order Sphingobacteriales; family Sphingobacteriaceae; genus Mucilaginibacter. The sequence continues at coordinate 3,792 of JAQBOY010000118.1, read as the reverse complement.
GCTTCCACTTGTGGGGCCATTCGTGGGAGATTGAAAAATTTAACTTATGGAAACAGTTAGAAATTGTTTTTAAGCACTTGTCAAAACGAAGTGAATATAGTTATATAGAAAATGGGCACCTATCTGATTACAGTCAAACTCAAAATAAGTTAAGTTGAACAACATGAGCCAACATGCTGGCTTAACTACCATATTAACCATTAAGAAAGTTCAATAATTTCTAGAAGAGATAGATTTTTATACTCATTGAATTAATGGCCTCATTTCCAATAGGAGATTTAATATAATCAAAACTTTTAATTTTCTTTATTGTTAATTTTATGTCTTATAATGACAATAAATCATCTATATTGCTCCGGGATATACGGATTGATAGGTGATTTTAGGAGTAATTGGGCTTTATCAGAAAAAGGATAAATGTTATTAATAAAACATATAGAAAGGCAAGAAATCGAAGGGGGAAATAAAATTAAATGAAATTAATCAATAGAACTCAAAGATAAACATGAAAATTAACCATACCCTTTTAACAATAACTTCCATGATTTTATTTCAGTTTCTTATTTCTTCATGTGCTAATGTCAGGAAGACTGAATATTTTGCCGACCAGAATGATGCAATTATCAAATCTCAAAATATTGCCCCATCATCGTCTATACAGCCTAATGATATACTTAGTATAGCTGTTAGCAGTTTAAACCCCAATGCTACCTCAATATTTAATACACCTAATAATTCGAACATTAATTCGGGCATAGCAACAGGGATTAATCTGCAGTCAACAGGATATCTGGTAAATAATGAAGGAATTATACAATTCCCTGTTTTAGGTGATATTAAGGTGGCCGGTTTAACTACAAACCAACTAAGGCTGGAAATTATAAAGCAATTAACAGATAAAAAATTATTAGTTGACCCGGTTGTTATGGTAAGGCAATTAAACTTTAAAGTAAGTGTTTTAGGCGAAGTTGGCCACCCTATGGTTGTGAGCGTTCCGAGTGAAAAAATTTCATTATTGGAAGCTTTAGGTATGGCAGGGGATATCACTATATATGGCAGAAAAGATAATGTAATGGTTATTAGAGAAGAAAATGGAGAGAAAAGGATCAAAAGGTTAGATCTCAATTCAAAAGAGCTTTTTTCATCCCCATATTATTATTTAAGGTCTAACGACATTATATATGTTGAGGCAAATCAATCGAAAGTTACCAATTCTTCTCAGGCTACACAATTACTCCCCATAATTTTAAGCGGACTTTCATTTCTGGCTATCATAATAGAGGTTATTGTAAGGAGGAATTAATGTAAATGAATTTAGGCTGATATTATGAAATTAATAAGAAAACCGGTAGAAGAAGAAAAAGACAAAGAACCTTCGATAGGCAACTTTATATTTAAGTTGCTGCCTTACTGGCCGTTATTTTTAATATTATTTATTGTGGCTACAGCCTGTGCCTGGGTTTATCTTCAAATTACAACACCCGTTTATGATATAACTGCCAGAGTTTTAATAAGGGATGATAAAAAAAATGGTGACGATGCAAAAACATTATCATCGCTTGATATAGTTTCTCCGAAAAGATCTGTTGATAATGAAATTGAAGTAATTCAGTCAAAAGATTTAATAAACCATGTAGTTAATGACCTTAAATTATATGCTCCGGTTTTTTCAGAAGGCCGGTATAGAGATAGTTTGGCATATACCAGCTCGCCAATAGTAGTTTCAACTAACGACATACGTACACTAATACCTGCAAAAAAAGTATACTTTAAGGTTACAGGTGAAGCAGTTTATATCAATAAAGCCAGATATCCGCTTAATATGCTGGTATCTACCCCATACGGCAACCTGAAATTTGTAAAAAATCCACACCAAACGGAAATGTCGTCTGATAAGGTTTTTTATTTTTCTTTATTGAACCCGAAAAAGGTAGTTGCGGCAATTTCATCTAAACTAAAGGTTAGTTCGGCAAACAAGCTTGCTACTGTAATTGATATAGATTATAAAGATGAAAGCCCGTTAAGGGGTGAAGATATTGTAAATGATCTTATTAATTCCTATAAATTATCCATAGCTGAAGAAAAAAACGTGCTGGCAAGCAATACAGAAAAATTCTTAAATGAACGATTAACCACTGTTGAAAATAATTTGCTGGCAACCGAACATAAACAGCAAAGTTACCAATCAAACAGGGGCGCGATTGATATCGGAACGCAGGGCAAACTTTATTTAGAAAACGTTAGCACCAACGATCAGAAATTGAGTCAGATAAATATGCAGCTATCTGTGCTTGATCAGATTGAAAGCTATGTTAAATCAAAAAATTTATCTAATGGGATTGTGCCGTCTACCGCAGGCGTTGATGACCCGGGTTTAACACAAATGGTTAAAAACATATATGAGCTGCAGATTGAGTTGGAAAGCCTGAAAAAAACAACCGGGGAGAATAACCCCTTAGTTATTTCTTATAATGACCGGATAGAAAAAATAAGGCCGCAGATATTGGAGAACCTTCAAAACCAACGAAGCAGCCTTTTAGCCAGTAAAAATAATTTGTCATCTACAAACCGAGGCTATTCATCTCAGTTACAAACTATACCTGAAACTCAAAAAACGTTGGTTGATATAAACCGGGAACTAAGCATTGAAAGCAACGTTTATACATATTTGCTGCAAAAAAAGGAAGAAACAGCCTTATCTTTTATCTCTAATGAAGACGGAAGTACAATTGTTGAAAAAGCAAACTCATCAGATAATCCGGTTAGCCCTAAAAGGAAGATTATTTATATAGCCTCAACGCTAATTTCATTAATTATAGGCGGAGCATTTGTTTCTGGTAAGGAATCGTTACAAAGCAATATCATGTATCAATCAGATATTGAAAATTTAACACAGTTACCCATAATTGGTGAAATTTCTTCGAGTGAATCAAAAGAACCGGTAGTAATTGGCCATAATAGTCAAAGAACACTCATTGCTGAACAATTTAGAAGGCTAAGAACTACATTGAGTTATTTAGATATCGGGGGAATTAAAAAAAGAATACTGATAACCTCTGCTATTTCCGGAGAAGGCAAAAGCTTTGTGGCGCTTAACCTGGCTGTGAGTTTGGCATTAACTGGGAAAAGGATTGTTTTAATTGATTTCGATCTTAATAACCCGTCCTTACATCAGAAGTTAAAAATGGAAAAGGATGTTGGTGTCACTGAATTTTTAGAAGGAAAAGCATCTATTAATTCTATCATAAGGGATACTCAAATCAGCAAGAATTTGTTTTTTATATCAGCAGGTAATTTATCTGAAACTCCTTCAGAATTAATAACTAATGGCAAACCCGAAGAGCTTTTAATTGAGTTGGATAACCTTTTTGACTTTGTTGTAATTGATGTAGCGCCAGTTGGGCCTGTATCTGATGCTTATATTTTATCGCCCATTTGTGATGCTACCCTATATATTATTCGTCACGCCTATACACCCAAAATATTTGTACAAAGAATTGATAAAAATAATGAGTTAAATAAACTTAATAATGCGGCAATAATATTTAATGATGTATCAAGCAGAAGTTTTGCCCATTATGGTTATGGCTATGGTTACGGTTATGTATATGAAAATAAAAAAGATAAAAAAAGATTAACGTAATACTAAATATTGAATGTTCTTATATTTTTTGAGTTTGAATTATGTGAAAAAGGCATTCATCATTTTAGCGCATAAAAATGAAGATCAGTTAGTAAGATTAATTGATCGTCTTAATGACGTCTATTCTTATTTTTTCATTCATATTGATA
>JAQBOY010000081.1 GCA_028287805.1 Mucilaginibacter sp. | reverse complement strand
AATAACTGTTTTGCGGATCCTGGTGATTGGTGGTATTGCCACTAAAACCATGAATATGATAAAAAACATGGTTAATCAGTTTAATCTGCTCAGCCGGGCTCGACTCATTCATCATTTGTATCCAGATGTCACGCTTAATATTTTCTATCTGGTTAATAATTTTCTGTTCGTCCAGATCAGGATATTGGTACCTGTTGATAATAAGTATGCCCTGCAGCAGATCAAATGATCCTCCCTGGTGCCAAAGTTTCAGGTCGTTTTTTACTATACCGAACTGAATTTCATGTACAAGGTTGGCAATGCGTTCCTGTTGTATCGAATCAAATGCCTGTTCAAATGCCGATTCTAAATAATCAATCGCCTCAATGCCGTATGATAGCAGTTTATCATATACGTGCTCATAAATTTCCTGATCCGGGTCGTCCAGTAACCGTATTAGGGAGTTTACTTCTTTTGGATTTATCATGCTATACCGCTAAATTACTAAACGTTGTATATTTTTGCAACCATGTTTAAATTAAGGCTTGCTAAAGACCTCCTGCTGCACCGGTTTAAGGCGAAAAACAGGCATGGATTACACTCGCCTTTTGTTTACAGGCTTGTTGACACTATTATTTACGATTTTTATGCAAAAAAAGTATATGCTAAAGTTAAAAAATTTAATAAAAACTCAAAAAAAAATAATTTTTTAGATTCACCCAAGGTTAATCGGCTTATTTACCGTTTAGCCAATGATTTAAAACCGGATAATCTGATTGAATTAGGCCCTTTACCGGAAATAACAAAAGTTTATTTACAAAAAGCGGCCCCAACGGCAAAATTATATACGGATGTAAATGGCAGCCCGGAAAAATTGGATTTTGTTATCATTAATGAGCATGACCAGGAGCAAGCGCTGAAATATTTTGAATGGTGCCTGCCTAAAGTACATGAAAATACCATGCTTGTTTTTACCGGTATTTATCAAAACAAGGAAATGAAACAAGCCTGGACTCAAATTAAAGCACATCCAAAAGTTACGGTTACTGTTGATCTGTTTTGGATAGGGCTGGTGTTTTTTAGAAAAGGGCAGGTGAGGGAGGATTTTTGGATAAAGTTTTGACGATGTGCATATCTGCACATTTAAAATGCCTGGCCCAACCCGATATAAAATCCGCTTTCCCTGGCTTCGCCGGTTGGTTTTTGTCCTGCACCGTAATCCAGGCGAACACTCAGGCCTTTCTCCACATCAAAGAAGTAACGCAGGCCGCCACCATAATCAGGTTTTAGTTGCCGGAAGCTGAAGTTGGTATGAAACACTTCGCCTGTACCCACAAAGCCTACAAAACCTATCCGATCGTTCATGCGGTAACGCAATTCTGTTTGGCCGGCTATAAAATTGCGGTCGCGGTAACGGCCATTGTAATAACCCCGCATCATTTCATCACTGCCCAAAGCCGGTAGTAAGTAAAAGGGCGACTGGCTACCTGTTAAACTTTGCTCTTGCACATCAATCCCTAACACCAATCTTTTATTCAGTAAAAAGAATTGTGAATATTCTATATTTAAAAAGCCGCCCTGGTAATTGTTATTGCTTAATATACCATGCATTATATTATAGTAAGCAGATAGGATCATGCCCTTAGTAGTATAGGTATTATTATTACGGCTATCATAAATAAAGCTGGGGCCTATATACAGGCTGGCTCCGCCATTCCGGTCTTCAACATTTGCACTGGTATTAAATATACCGGTAGTGTTTTTATCACCTTCTTTATAATTAAATCCCCCGGCTACATAACCTATATAAATGTTGTTTCCAAAAAGTTTTTCTCCGTTAAAGCTGAATTTAAAACGCTTTTCATCAACTAAATCCTGGTTGGCTTTGCGGGTATTGTTGCCTATCCCGTAAAAATTGGCAGGGAAGTTAATATAGCTGATAGCGGCCGAGTAATGAAACTTGTTTTGCGGCACCCAATAGCTGCTGCTCAGGCTAAAGCGATTTTGCCCTTTGGTAGTTATGGTAGCGTAAGCAAATAAATTTGAAACACGGGTGATATGACCAACAGTATCCGTATAAAATGAAAGCAAGCCTGCCCCTCCAACTTCAAGGCCGGTTTCCGGCGCCGAACTTAATACCGGCAGCAGCACAAAACTGCTCCTTTTGCTGGTATCTTTTTCAAAAAACATTTTACGTACAAATTTGGGCAACAGGCGCTGTGCAAAAACAGGTTGAAAGGCCGCGACTACTATAATAATAAACGTTAAAAGTTTTTTCATTAATAAATTACAGGTACGAAGATATATTTAATGTATTTGTTTGCAGCATTTAGGGAGTTTAATTTCCGGGGTATGATCAAGCTATTGATAATCAACAAACATATACTATACGAATAAGGCCCGCATCGCGGGCCTTATTCGTAACTAAAGTTACTCTTTTACTTTCAATAGCTTTAGGATCATTCCTTCACTACCAAATTTTAATCCGGTTTTCCGGTTTTTTGTACATTTTATCACCGGGTTGAATGTTAAACGCGGCGTACCATGCATCAATATTAGTAAGTGGCGCGTTGGTACGGTATTGCTCAGGTGAATGCGGATCAGTTAATATACGTGAAGAAGCACTTTCCGGGCGTTGGGATGACCGCCATACCTGTGCCCATGAAAGGAAGAAACGCTGATCAGGTGTAAAACCATCGATCTTTGTTGTTGATTGTCCTTCCTTAGTTTTCTTAAAAGCTTCGTAAGCAACATTTAATCCGCCCAAATCGGCCAGATTTTCGCCTAAAGTTAAACGTCCGTTAACATGAATAGTATCTAAAACGGTAAACCCGTTATATTGATCTACCACCATGTCAGCACGTACTTTAAATTTATCGGCATCGGCCTTTGACCACCAATCATGCAATGAGCCATCAGCATCATACTGACGGCCCTGGTCGTCAAAACCATGCGTCATTTCATGCCCTATTACCGCAGCTATACCTCCATAATTTACGGCGTCATCCGCTTTAAAGTCAAAGAATGGAAATTGAAGGATACCGGCAGGGAAAGTAATTTCATTATTGGTAGGGCTATAATTAGCGTTTACCGTAGGCGGGGTCATGTTAAAACGTTTTTTATCAACAGGCTTGCCCAACTGGTTAATGTTAAAATTATATCTCCACTCATCAATACGGCGCACATTACCAAAATAATCATCGCGGTTAATCGCTAACCCTTTATATTCCTCCCATTTATCAGGATAGCCTATTTTTACGCTAAATGCAGCTAATTTTTTAAGGGCGCGGGTTTTAGTTTCCTCGCTCATCCAGTCCAAACGTTTAATACGATCGCCTAAAACGCCTTTCAAATTATTTACCAGGTTAACCATATAGGTTTTTGCGGCTGGTGTGAAATATTTTTCAACATAAAGCTGCCCTAATAGTTCGCCCATGCTCCGGTCAATAAAGGCAGACATCCGTTCATTACGCGGTGTTTGCACTTTTTGTCCGCTTACCACACTGCTAAAAGCGAATGATGCTTTTACAAAAGGAGAGCTTAACTGGCTTGCAGAGCCTTTTAATATATTCCAGTCTAAATAAGTTTTCCAATCTTCAACCGATGTTGAAGCTAACAATGCATCTGCCGATTTGAAAAAATCCGGTTGTGCAACCAATACACTATCCAAACTGTTGATTTTTAATTTAGGCAATATTTGAGCCCAGTTTAAATGCGGTGTAATTTTATCGAAACCTGCTACAGAAAACTTGTTATAAGTTTTGTTTGGATCACGCATTTCTGTACGGCTTAACTGTGCTTTAGCCAGGGCAGATTCAATATTGAAAATAATAGCCGCGTTTTTAGCTGCTGCCTCTTCACTTGTACCTGTTAAGGTAAATAAAGTGGTGATGTATTTTTTGTAAGCACTTTGTATTTTTTGACTGCGGGTATCATTTTTTAAATAATAATCACGATCAGCCAAAGAAGTACCACCCTGGTTAAAGCCAACAATGTATCTTGTAGGGTGCTTTGAATCCTGCCTTACACCAACACCAAATAAGGGGTCGGCAATAGCGTGTGAGCGTTCATAGGTCATCTCATTGATAACACCATCTAAACTATTTATTTGACTAATACGCTCCAAATCGGGTTTTATAGGGTTGTAGCTCAATTTTTCAATAGTTAAGCTATCCATGCCGCTGGCATACATATCACCTACACGTTGTTTCAAACTGCCTTTAGGTTGACCAGCAGTTTTACTTACGTCCTTCAATATGGCCGATAACCGGTCTGTATTTTCCTGGCCCAGTATACCAAAGCTTCCCCAACGGGTTTGTTTGGCGGGAATTGCATGGGTTTTTATCCAACTACCATTGGCATATTCAAAAAAATTGTCGCCGGGTTTAACAGACAAATCCATATTAGCGGGATCAATAAATTTTGAAGGAGGAGCGAATTTTGTTTCATCGGCAACAAAGGCACTGATTGTTAGGCCTACTGCACCGGTAAGTAATAAATTTTTGAAATTTAATTTCATATCCTTTAAATAAATTATAATCGGCTAAATATAAATAAATAATTAAGCGGTGTTAAGTGAATATTTTTTCTGTATTAATTTTCAGCAACGCTGATGCATCCATGAAACTTTAACACAAAACGCTATTTTTGTAATCTTATGAGTATTTCAAAAACATATTTGCCTAAAGAAGCCGAAGAGAAGTGGTATAACTACTGGTTACAGCACCAGTTTTTCAAATCAGTTCCGGATGAGCGAGAGCCTTATACCATTGTAATACCACCACCAAATGTAACGGGGGTTTTACATATGGGGCATATGTTAAATAATACCATACAGGATGTGCTGATCCGCCGTGCACGGATGCAGGGAAAAAATGCCTGCTGGGTACCCGGAACTGACCATGCCAGCATTGCCACAGAAGCTAAGGTAGTGGCTATGCTGAAGGAGCGCGGTATCAGCAAAAAAGATTTATCCAGAAAGGAATTTTTGGATTATGCCTGGGAGTGGAAAGAGAAATA
>JAQBOY010000067.1 GCA_028287805.1 Mucilaginibacter sp. | reverse complement strand
TATGTCATGAAAGGATTATTGCCGGTTATTTTGTTAAGCTGAAAGCTTAACATATTGTAGGTCTAAGTTACGCTATCGCTAAACTTAGACCAGTGACCGCATTCTGCTTGCAAAAGCAAAAGTATATTGCATTTGGGTTTCTCACCACCGCCTCACCGCTGGTCTAAGTTTAGCGATAGCGTAACTTAGACCTACAATCCAGCAAGCATTCTGCTTGCAAAAACAAAAGTATACTGTATTTTAGCTAAATGGGCAGAAAATACGTTTTCCATGAACAGGACCAGCTTTATTTTGTGAGCTTTGCAACAGTAAACTGGATAGATGTTTTTGTGAGGAGAATTTATTGTGAAATTTTAGTTGACAGTTTGAAGTATTGCATAGAAAACAAAGGACTTGAACTATATGCCTGGTGTATTATGTCAAGTCATGTACACTTGATTATCAGTACAGAAAAAGGAAATTTATCTGATATTATGCGGGATTTAAAAAGGCATACTTCAAAAACGATTTTAAAAACCATTGAAGAGAACGTACAAGAAAGCCGGCGAGAGTGGTTGCTATGGATGTTTGAGCGGGCCGGAAAATATAATAGTAACAATGAGAAGTATCAATTTTGGCAACAAAATAATCATCCGGTAGAATTATCAACTCATCAAATGATGCAACAGCGACTTGATTATTTGCATAATAATCCTGTTGAATCAGGTTCAGTGGAGTATCCACCTGAATATTTATACAGCAGTGCTAAAGATTATTATACGGATCAAAAGGGATTATTGCCGGTTATTTTGTTAAGCTGAAAGCTTAACATATTGTGGTCTAAGTTACGCTGTCGCTAAACTTAGACCAGTGGGGTGGGGACCAGTGAGGGGTGGAGGGTTACGCTGTCGCTAAACTCAGACCTGTGGAGACAACAATACATCCCAATCAAGCTTTCTCTTCCCAAATCATACACAAATGCAATATAGTTTCTACCGCTTTTTGCATATCCTGTACCGATACCCATTCCTGTTTGCTATGAAAGGCATGTTCCCCTGCAAAAATATTAGGACAGGGCAAGCCCATAAACGATAACCTGGAACCATCGGTACCGCCCCTGATACTGCATAATTGTGCATTTAAGCCTGTTCGCCTGATAGCCTGCATGCCATATTCAACAATTTGAGGATGCTCATTCAATATATTTTTCATATTGCGGTACTGTGGCTTCACCTTCAATTCATAAGAAGAACCCGAGAATTCTTCTAAAACTTCTTCTGCTATTTTCCTGATCACATCGGCATGTTGCACTAATTTTTCATCTTCAAAATCACGGATAATAAAATCTATAGTAGCCAGTTCCACATGCCCTTCCATACCAACAGGGTGTATAAACCCTTCCATGCCGGTTGTATCTTCGGGTGATAATTCAAAAGGCAGCATAGCAATGATTAGTCCGGCTATTTTTATAGCGCTTTCCATTTTCCCTTTTGCAAAACCGGGATGTGTGCTTACACCCTTTATAATTAGCCTTGCGCCATCTGCCGAAAAAGTTTCATTTTCCATATTGCCGGCACTTTCACCATCAATGGTATAACCTGCATACGCTCCCAATTTTTTAATATCCACTTTGTCAACGCCGCGCCCAATTTCTTCGTCAGGTGTAAACAGTATTCTGATTGTTCCGTGTTTAATTTCCGGGTGATTAATCAGTTGATAACAGGCATCCATAATTTCGGCAACCCCGGCTTTATTATCAGCGCCGAGCAGGGTAGTACCGCTGGCTGTTATTAGGTCGTTCCCTAATTGATTTTTAAGATCAGGATGATCATCCATGCGTATAATTTGCAATGGGTCATCCGGCAAAATCAGATCCTCCCCATTATAATTTTTATGTATCAGTGGTTTTACAGCTGTGCCGCTGCAATCCGGCGAAGTATCCATATGCGAGCAAAAACAAATTACGGCAACGTCTTTTTTGTCGGTATTTGCCGGTATGGTGGCATATACATACCCGTATTCATCCAGGTGGGCATCAGCTATACCAAATTGCTTTAATTCATTCACTAATAATTTGCCCAGGTCTTTTTGCTTTTCGGTAGAAGGGAAGGTGTCAGATGACGGATTTGACTGAGTATCAATTGTTACATAACGTAAAAAACGTTCAGTAACTGTAAAATTTAACGAAGAATTAAAGTACATGTAGCTATTTCTTTAAAAAAAATTATTAATATTATCGTGTTTATTTAGCTCCTTCTAAGATTGTAACTGTTGATTAATAAAAAGTATATTTTATCTATTTTTCTTTTGTTTGAAGCAATTTCTTCAAAGGCGCAGCTCGAATACAATTTTTCAAAATTAGCTATTGGTTTTGGTATGAGCTCTATCCGCGGATATACTAATTTAAATAAGCAGGATGATCATTTTGCTGAAAACATTAACTTAACATATTTTTATAGCCCTTATGTGCCTATCGCTGTTGAATTACAGAGTGGAACATTATCCGGTGGCAGTATCATTACCGACAAGGATAAACGTCAGTATACAAATAATTATAAAGCCTTAATATTTCATGGCGACCTTCAGCTTGGCCAAATTGTTGATTACCAATATAATGGTTTTTTAAATTTTGCTAAGAATTTTTATGTAGGTTCAGGCTTTGGCTTTATTCAGAATAATAATAAAGTACAACGGTATAGCCTTAATGATCCAACCTATCCCTTCCCTGGTAAAGATAATAGTATTGATTTTATGGTGCCTTTGCGAGTGGGCTATGAAATTAAATTTTATAATTTTTTCCACGAACCTTTTATGATGATTGATATTGGATATGTACATAACATAGCATTTGGTGAGGGCCTTGATGGCTATAATGATTCATCAGCACGTTTTAGAAACAATGCACCTGATCAATATCGTCAAATTTCTGTTGGTGTAAAATTTGCTTTCGGTAACCGTACCTCATATACTAAACTTGAATAAGCAGTTTATAATTGAATATAGAAGAATTACGCGATTATTGCCTGCTAAAGCCAGGTGTTACCGAGAGTTTTCCCTTTGGTGAGGATACCCTTGTTTTTAAGATAGGCGGTAAAATGTTTTTATTGGCGGGCCTGGCCGATGGGAACCGGTTTAATGTAAAATGCGATCCTGAGTTAGCTGTTGAACTGCGTGAAAGATATACCGAGGTGCAACCTGGCTATCACATGAATAAAACCATGTGGAATACCATATATATGGACGGCGCTTTGATCAAAAAGCAGCTTTATGAAATGATAGATCATTCTTATAACCTGGTCTTTAACAACCTGCCAAAAAAAATTCAGGCGGAAATTGCTGCCAACCTTCAGTAAACCTTCGTTATTAAAAGGGCATAATTATATTTGTAAACCTTTATGAAAAAAGTTGTATTAGCATTACTTATCTGTTTGTTTTTTTGCTGTGCAAAAGCACAATTAACCCCATTTGAATTAAGTAAAGATAAAAACTATACAGCAACCTATGCCGAAATAATGGCTTACTACAAAAAGTTAGCTGGGCAAAACGCACAAATGAAGTTGTTTAACTACGGAACAACAGATATAGGCAAACCTTTAACATTAGTGGTTTTATCGTGCGATAAAGTTTTTGACCCGGTGCTTATAAAAAAGCAAAACAAAAGAGTACTGCTGATCAATAATGGCATCCATCCCGGTGAGCCGGAAGGAATTGATGCCAGCATGATGTTTGCCCGCAACCTGCTTAAAAAAAACGCATTGCCTAAAAATGTGGTAATATGTATGGTAGCGGTTTATAATATTGATGGTTGTTTAAACCGTGGCGTAAGCCGTATTAATCAAAATGGTCCCGGTTCCTACGGTTTCAGGGGCAATTATCGCAATCTGGATCTGAACCGCGACTTTATTAAAGCAGATAGCAGGAATACATTGGCTTTAGAACAGATCATAAATACCTGGAAGCCCGAAATATTTTTAGATAACCATACCAGCGATGGCGCAGATTATCAGTATGTGATGACGCTGATTGAAACACAAAAAGATAAACAAAACTCTATTCTTGCAGCGTATACCTCTAAAATACTTTCGCCTGAATTGTATAAACGGATGAAAAAAAGCGGGTATGAAATGACCCCATATGTTGAAAGTGAAGAGGCAAGTCCTGACTCGGGAATTGTTAGCTTTTTAGAAACACCACGTTTTGCTACAGGCTATACGGCTCAGCATAATATTATCAGCTATATTACCGAAACCCACATGCTTAAACCTTTTGATAAAAGGGTATATGCCACTTATGATTTTATGCAAGCCCTGGTAGATATTAATGAAAGGGATGCCAAACTAATTGGCGAATTAAAGCAAAAAGCTGATGAGCAGGTAATGCAACAACAAACATTTGCTCTTAATTGGGCAGTTGACCTGAAAAACTATGATACCCTTAACTTTAAGGGATATACAGCCGGGTACAAACCAAGCGACGTTAGTGGGTTAAGCCGATTATATTATGACAGAAGTAAACCTTATACCAAAAAAATTAAATATTTCGACAACTATAAGGTTACTGCTACAGCTGATAAACCTATAGCTTATGTTATACCACAAGCCTGGGGGAAAATAATTGAATTATATAACCTGAATAATATAGCTATGCACCAGTTAGCGCATGATACTACCCTTAATCTGCAAATGTATTATATTGCCGATTACAAAACGCCCAGCCGGCCTTTTGAGGGACATTACCTGCATAGTGATGCTAAATTAAACCCTGTTAGCATGAAAGTTAAATTTTATACCGGGGATTATATAGTTTACACCAACCAGCCACTTAACCGGTATATTGTTGAAACATTGGAGCCACAAGGTGTTGATTCCTTTTTTGCGTGGAACTTTTTCGATTCAATATTAGGGGCAAAGGAAGGCTTTTCAAATTATGTGTTTGAAGAGGTTGCGGCTGACCTGCTAAAAAAAGATCCGGAGTTAAAGAAAAAGCTGGATGATGAAAAGCTGAAAGATCCAAAGCTGGCTAACAGTGCACAGGCTCAATTAACTTTTGTTTATCGCAACTCACCCTATTTTGAAAAAACCTATCTTCGCTACCCGGTAGGAAGAATATTAACTACTACTAAACTTGATTTAAAATAATGGAATATTTGTCATTTGCACCTGTAGCATCATTCATATTTGTTATTACTATACTTACTACGCTACTGGCATTCTCAAATGAGGAATTATACGGTAAGCTGATGATGCACCCTTACAGCGTATCGCGGGGCCAGCATATATATACTTTAATTACCAGTGGATTGATACATAAAGACTGGATGCACCTGTTTTTTAATATGTTGTCTTATTATTTTTTCGCTTTTCAGTTGGAGGCAACTATTGGGCACTGGCAGTTTGGTGTGCTGTATGTTGTAAGCTTAGTTTTAAGCGATCTGCCTTCTGTAGTAAAACATAAAGAAGATTTTTGGTACAATAGCCTCGGTGCATCAGGCGCCATTAGCGCGGTATTATTCAGTTTTATATTATTTACGCCAATGTCCATGATGATGATCATGCCATTACCCATACCTATACCGGCTATTATATTTGGTGCTTTATACCTGATATATTGTTCTTATGCCTCCAAATATGCACGTGATAATATCAATCATGATGCGCATTTATATGGTGCGCTTAGCGGGTTAATGATCACCATTGCAATGTATCCTAAGGTAGTGCCTTTTTTTCTGCATCAAGTTACAGCGGCAGTTCAATCGCACTTGCATTAATAAAATTGCCATTAGCATCAAACAGAAAGCTCATGGGGTTTTCAGGGTCCTTTATAATTTCAAGCAACAGAAAGCCCCAATTTTTCCAGAAGTTTTCCAGCACTTGTCCGTAAATTTTATTGATCCAGTCATCAAACAGGGGTTTGCTGCTCATGCCAAGCAAGGGCATTTCCTCAATATAAAGCTCGTCGTCAACAGGTAAAATATTATATTCGGGCAGGCGGTTAAAAAGGTAAGCCGAATAAAAAACCCGTCCGCTAAATTCTTCAAACTGGATAGGATGCAGAACTTCATCCTTAATTTTCTCCCATATTTCATGGTGATAATATCGATTAGCTCCATTATCCTGCATGCAAATGATCAGCCCAAAGTCTTTTATTCGTAAAGAGAAAGTAAGGGTATTGATCTCATCACGGTAGCCAAACTCATTTTTGGCATTGTCAACCCGAAACAGAAACAAGCTAAAGGGCTTAAAATCCTCTAAAATTATGGGCAGGTTAAGGCTTTGCAGCATTAGGTGCAGGTGACTAAACTTATGTATAATGGATTGCGAAATATTAAACTCTTCGCCCTGGGCGTACTGTTGTTTAATACCTGCCTGTACTTCATTAAATATAATACCATATAGCAGCTTGCCTGCCCACTGAAATAGTTTTAATTCATCTAAACTTTTAACAGCGTCGTAACCGGCGTTAAAAGCGGCAGCTATTTCATTTTCTAAAGGTTCCAGGTAATTTTCATTAATAATTGCTGAGCAGGGAAGCTTCAGGTCTTTGTAGGTGGCCATGCTTTCGTCCAGCAATTTAAATGGCTGATCTTCCAAATTGTATCGGCTCATGAGCCATTGCGGAAACACTTGTATTTTTTCTTCTTCGCTATTTAAGGTCTTACCGCTTAAAAAACAGGTTTGGTTGCCAAAGTTTGATACTTCGAAAGGAGAATATATTTGTACAGGCATAATAGCCGCAAAGATAGTATGATTTTCATTGCGAATATTTTAGCTTTGATTTTTAACATGACGCTGACTTATCTACCTTTTGAGCTCCAACTGAAGCATCCTTTTACGATAGCAAAATTCTCGCGTACATCAACCCCGCTCATGCTTTTAAAAATTGAGCATGAAGGTTATACTGGCTATGGCGAGGCATCTATGGTGCCATATATGGGCGAAAGCCATCAAACCGCCATTAATTTTTTGAAAACGGTAGAGGTAGGTCAGTTCCGCTACCCTTTTAATTTTGAAGAGATAACAGCTTACCTGGATAGCCTTGCCCCCGGCAATCCTGCTATTAAAGCGGCTGTTGATATTGCCCTGCATGATCTGGATGGAAAAATACGGGAACAATCTTGTTGGAAACTGTTAGGAAGTGACCCTGATTTAATGCCGGTAACCAGTTTAACTATTGGTATTGATACGCCGGAAATGATCATCAAAAAAGTTAATGAAGCCGAAGCCTGTAAAGTGATCAAAGTAAAATTAGGCCGGGATAGCGATAAGGAACTCATAAAAACCATTCGTACAGTAACCAGTGTACCGCTTTATGTAGATGCTAACCAGGGATGGACAGATCTGCAGCAAAGCCTGGATATGTGCTATTGGTTACAGGAACAAGGCGTACAGTTAATTGAGCAGCCAATGCTCAAAACGGATTTGGATAGTAACGCCTGGTTAACCCAACGCAGTCCTATACCTATTATTGGCGATGAAGCCGTACAGCGTTTGCCCGATGTTGAAAAAGCCAAAGGTGTTTATCATGGCATTAATGTAAAGCTAATGAAATCGGGGGGAATGTATGAAGCGCATCAGATGATATTAAAAGCAAAGCAATTGGGATTAAAGATATTGATTGGTTGTATGAGCGAAACCAGTTGCGCCACCCTGGCTGCAGCGGCTCTTGCACCCCAATGCGATTGGGCCGACCTTGACGGGCCATTTTTAACCACCAATAATCCATTCAAGATGCCGGTGTTTAAAGATGGAAAATATCTGCTAAGTGATGAGCCGGGACTTGGATTGAAGCAATAATGTCTGATTTATTCTATGCTTTCTATCCTGTACGCTTTCCCATTTAATGTAAACTCATACCCAGCTTTTTTACCTTTCAGGTTTAAACCAATAGGGGATGCAGGTGAAATAGCAAAGTAAGTGCTGCCATTAACCAATAATGTACCTGCGCTGATAGCGATATAAAAATTGCCGTTATTGGTAATAACTACGCTGCCTGCTTCGGCTATAGTTGATGAATTGGTTGGGCTTATGGTATTTAAAGCAACTTTTAGTTTATTGGCTTCATTTAACTGGCCCATATTACGGTCTGTTTCCTGCTGCATCATAGCACGACCTGTCTCGTATTTGTCGCCTGCACTGCTTTTGGTGTCGTCTTTTGAAGCTTGCTGCGCTTCTTTTATGCCCTGCTCAGCAGCAGCCATTCGTTTTTGAACATAATCAAGGCATTGTTGGTATAGTTCTTCCTTTAAACCACTCATCAATAATAATTTATAACACTGGGTGTAAATGTAGTTCCATACTTTGAAAAATAAAAGCCCCCTTACACTCGCTGTTTGGGGGCTTTCAACCTAAACCTTATCACAATGTAAGCTTGCGCTTACAATAGCAATAACGTAATTTATTTCGTTTCAGTTTACAATTAGTAAAAAAAATATTTATGGTAGAAATATTTCCTAATTATATAAACATATAGATAAGTATATTTCCTTTCAAAAAATAAATGCAGGCTTTTAATAATGCGCCATTCTTATTTGGATTTAATTTAAATAAGCTATACATTTGTATAGTTTTAAATAATAGATATGAGACTTTCACAACTTTTAGCCGGCGAAAAAGGTATTGTAAAAGAGTTTACTGACTTAGAAATGTCAGTAAAACTGATGGAGATGGGATGTTTACCGGGTGAAGAAGTTTGCGTTGAACGTATTGCCCCGCTTGGCGACCCGATTGCCATAAACGTAGCTGGATATTCATTAAGTTTACGTAAACGTGAAGCTTTTACTATTGTTCTACACTAGTTTTTTAATTCATTGAAAACTGATATAAGAGTTGCGCTTGTAGGAAACCCTAATACCGGTAAATCAACTCTTTTTAATGTATTAACCGGTTTAAATCAAAAAATAGGAAATTTTCCGGGGGTCACGGTTGATAAAAAAACCGGGTATTGTATTTTACCTGATGGACGGAGGGCTGAAATTATCGACTTGCCGGGTACCTATAGCCTGTACCCCAAAAGTCAGGATGAATCCATTGTATTTTCTGTACTGGCCGACGAATCAAATACATTAAAACCCGATCTGGTTGTAGTTATACTCGATGCCTCCAATCTAAAAAGAAATTTACTGCTTTATACTCAGGTTGCTGATTTAAAGATACCTGTTATAATCGCATTGAATATGATAGACCTGGCAAATAAGGCAGGCACTACTATTGATATTGATCTGTTTGCCAAAAAACTGGGGGTTCCTGTTGTGCCTATCTCGGCCAGGAAAATAGAGGGCATTGATAAACTTAAAACCGCAATATCCTATGCCAATAAAATCGCCTTGCAGGAGGAGAGTATTGATGTGGAAGCGATTGCCCCTAATTTAATAGCGCAAATTCAAAAAGAGCTAAAAGTAGAGAACCCTTATTTTGCCCTGCAACTGGCTCATCAGCATGAAACATTAAAATTTCTCTCGGCCAAAGAAAATGATACTATTGAGAGCCTCGAGCAGGAGTTTTCTTTCCATTCCCAAAAAGCCCAGGGAACAGAAACAATAGCACGCTATAGCTTTATAAACGATCTTTTATACGATACAGTAAAAAAACCAGAAACGGCCCAGGATGAAAGCACAAGTAATAAGATAGATAAGATACTTACCCATAAGGTATTTGGCTTTATCCTGTTTTTTGCTATTCTGCTGTTTATGTTCCAGGCTATTTTTTCATGGTCTGCCTATCCCATGGAATTAATTGCCGACTTATTTGTTTGGATACAGGATAACCTACATCATTTATTACCAGCCGGCCCTTTAGCCAGTTTATTGGTTGACGGAGTAATAGGCGGACTGAGCGGCGTAATGGTATTTATCCCGCAGATTGCTATCCTGTTTGCTTTTATTTCCATATTGGAAGATACGGGCTATATGTCAAGAGTAACCTTTATGATGGATAAGCTGATGCGTAAAGTTGGCCTCAACGGTAAATCAGTTGTGCCACTTATAGGCGGGTTTGCCTGCGCGGTGCCTTCTATTATGAGTACCCGCACCATTGAAAACTGGAAAGACAGGATGATCACCATCATGGTTACGCCGCTGGTAACCTGTTCTGCGCGTTTGCCTATTTATACCCTGCTTATTGCGTTGGTTGTACCCAACCGCAATATATGGTGGATATTTAATTTACAGGGTTTGGCGCTTACGGGGATGTATATATTCAGCCTGGTATCGGCAGTAGTGGTGGCTTTTGTATTTAAGCTGATTTTAAAGGGCCGGGAACGCGGGTACTTTATTATGGAACTGCCGGTTTACCGGATGCCGCGGTGGAAGAATGTGGCCTATTCTATGTATGAACGTGTTAAAACGTTTATCATGCGGGCGGGAACCGTGATTATAGCCATTTCAATTATTTTATGGGTGCTGGCTTCTTATGGGCCCGGGAATCGGTTTGAGCAAATAGACAAAAAATATCAGCAGCCGCAATACATTAAAACGCTTAACCACGACGAAATAAATAAAGCAAAAGCCTCTGAAAAATTGGAAAGCTCTTATGCCGGGGTGTTGGGCCATGTTATTGAACCGGCTATCCGTCCGCTGGGGTTTGACTGGAAGATTGGTATAGCTTTGATAACATCTTTTGCAGCCCGTGAGGTTTTTGTAGGTACAATGGCTACTATTTATAGCGTAAACGGTAGCGCGGAAAAGATGGAATCAGTACAGCAAAAGATGCATACTGCTACAAACCCGCAAACTGGCCAGCCTGTGTTTACGTTGGCCGTAGGCTTTTCCTTAATGATGTTCTATGCCTTTGCCATGCAATGCGCCAGTACGGTAGCGGTAGTTTATCGAGAAACAAAGAATTGGCGCTGGCCGGCTATACAATTTGCTTATATGGCGGTATTGGCTTACGTGGCAAGCTTTATTGCTTATCATCTTTTAAAATAAGCGAAAACTTAAGCAAAAAGACAGCAAAACCTGAAAAGCTTAATGCTGTCAATGTTTTAGACTTTCCTGTTAAAATCCTATCTTTGAACAGAGGTAAAATTGGATAAAGTAAAAGTTTTAGAAAAGTATCTTCCCCCCGAAGCTGCCCCGCTCATTGGCCGCTGGATAGACTATTTTAAATGTGAATTTAAAATTTCACGCAATCGTAACAGCAAGTTTGGCGATTACCGTGCCCCCCACTCCGGTAAAGGACATCGTATTTCGGTTAATTATGATCTCAATCCCTATGCATTTTTGGTGACTACTGTACATGAATTTGCCCATTTGCATACCTGGAACGAGCATAAGCATAAGGCAAAGCCCCACGGAACCGAATGGAAAAATAATTTTAAAAAAATGATGCAGCCTTTTTTTGAGAAAGAGGTATTTCCTGCGGATGTTAAACATGCCATTACAAACTACCTCAATAATCCAGCAGCATCAAGCTGCTCTGATCTTACCTTATACCGTTCACTGCGAAAATATGATGCCCCCAAAGAAGCAGTTTTTACAGTTGAAAAGTTACCGGCCAAAGCTGTATTTAAACTAAAGGACGGCCGTATTTTCCAAAAGGAAGAAAAACTGCGCAAACGCTATAAATGTATCGAAATGCATTCCAAACGGGTTTATTTATTTAGCCCCGTTGCAGAAGTGGAATTAATAGATGATTAAATAAACTGCATTAGTTAATGCAATTTATTTGCCTTTACTCCCCATATAATCCAGCGTTAAATTGCATAAAGCTTTTACGCCCAATGTAAAACCGCTTTCGTCAATATAAAAATCAGGTGTATGATGTGCCGGAGCCTTTAACGGGTCTTGCCCTTTAGGCATGCCACCTAAATGAATAAAAATTCCCGGTGCTTTTTGTTCGTAGAAACTAAAATCTTCCGCGCCGGTTTCCGCCTGTCGCAATGAAACATTTTCTGCGCCCGCTGTAGCCTGCAATGTAGGTAACATTTGAGCCACCAGGGCAGGGTTATTATAAGTAATCGGGTAATGGTTGCCGTATGGAATATTTACTTCTGCAACAGCATTTTCGGCTTCTGCAGTTTTAGTCGCTATTTGCTTTATCCGTTCAATTATCATCTTTTCGTCCTCTTCATTTAAAGTACGTATAGTACCCAGCATGGTAACTGATTCGGGAATAATGTTCTCCCTGTTGCCGCCATTAATGGATCCAATAGTTACTACAGCCGCGTTTTGGGTGATATGTAAATTGCGGCTTACAATAGTTTGCAGGTTGTTGATGATCTGTGCCGAAACTACAATAGGATCAATTGCAGACCATGGGTATGCGCCATGTGAGGAACGCCCTTTTACAACTATCCGCATACTGTTCACAGCAGCCATATCTCCCCCCGGGCGATAGGTAATAGTACCTGCGGGTTGATAGGACTGAATATGCAGCCCAAATACTACATCTACTTTCGGATTTTCCATTACGCCTTCCTTCACCATTTCTTCGGCTCCGCCAATTTCACCTGCCGGCAATCCTTCTTCAGCGGGCTGAAATATAAACTTAACCGTTCCATGCAGTTCACTCTTCATAGATGATAAAACTTCAGCCACACCCATCAGGATAGCCATGTGCGAATCATGTCCGCAGGCATGCATTACGCCTGTCTGCTGTCCCTTATAAGCAGTAGTTACTTTTGATGCAAAAGGCACGTCCACACGCTCGGTTACCGGCAATGCGTCCATATCGGCACGCAGGGCAACCACTGGTCCCGGTTTTCCGCCTTTTAACAGGCCCACCACCCCGGTTGTAGCAACGCCGGTTTTTACTTCGATACCTAATGATCGCAGGTGTTTGGCAATAATTTCAGCGGTACGAAATTCATGATTGCCCAGTTCCGGGTGTTCATGAAAATCACGGCGCCAGGTAATAATTTTCTGTTGAATAGCGTCAGCTTTTTTAGCAACGGTGGCTTTATAGGCAGTTTGGGCGAATGTTATCGTTGTAAAAAAGCCAAACGAAAGGATAAGTAATGATTTCTTCATGAAAACGTGTTAATGAGCTAAATATAGTGAAAAGCAGGATGATTTTTATAAGAGGTTAAAGACGTCATATACTATTAAAAACTCAATAGCCTTTCCATCATTTCTTCCAGCCGCGATTTGGCTAAAAACTGGTCCTCCAAACCCTTATTCATTGGGATAGGGGTATCTAAGCTGGCGCAACGCATAACCGGCGCTTCCAGGTATGTAAAACAATGTTCGGCTATATGGGCGGCAATCTCAGCGCCAAAACCATTAGTTAAAG
>JAQBOY010000066.1 GCA_028287805.1 Mucilaginibacter sp. | reverse complement strand
TTTTTATGGCAGGAGGGCCATACCGCCCATGCTACGGCTGAAGAAGCTATTGCTGAAACCGAGCAAATGCTGGAAGTATATGCAGATTTTGTGGAAAACTGGCTGGCATTACCGGTAGTAAAAGGTAAAAAGACACCTAATGAACGTTTTGCCGGTGCGCTGGATACTTATTGCATTGAAGCATTAATGCAGGATGGCAAAGCGCTGCAAGCGGGTACATCACATTTTTTAGGGCAAAATTTTGCCAAAGCATTTGATGTGAAATTTACCAGCAAGGAAAATAAGCTTGATTATGTTTGGGCTACCTCATGGGGTGTATCAACCCGGTTAATTGGTGCTTTAATTATGGCGCATTCAGATGACGCAGGCTTGGTGCTTCCACCAAAACTGGCGCCTATACAGGTGGTTATTGTGCCTATATATAAACATGATGAAGAGCTGGAAAATATCACCACCTATGTTAACACATTAACAAAATTATTAAAGGCAAAAGATATATCTGTAAAATTTGATAAGCGCGACACCCACCGCCCTGGCGCTAAGTTTGCCGAATATGAGTTAAAAGGTGTGCCTTTACGTGTAGCTATCGGCAGTCGTGATATGCAGAACGGAACCGTTGAACTGGCCCGCAGAGATACTAAAACCAAGGAAACCGTAAACCAGGATGGTTTAGCTGAACATATAGAAAATTTACTGGAAGAAATTCAGCAAAATATATATCAAAAGGCATTAACCTTTAAAACAGCTAACACTACCGAGGTTAACGACTATGAAGAGTTTAAACGTTTGCTTGATGAGCAACCAGGATTTTTATCTGCACACTGGGATGGCTCACCTGAAACCGAACAAAGAATAAAAGATGAAACTAAGGCTACAATCCGTTGTATACCTTTGAACAATAAACAGGAAGAAGGTAAATGTATTTTAACCGGCAAGCCTTCAAGCCAGAGAGTGTTATTTGCACGGGCGTATTAGTGTTAAGTGAATGGTTGATTGGGTTGATTAAGTGAGTGGTTGAGTGTTTAGGTTGGTGAATGGTTGATTGGGTTGATTAGGTGAGTGAGTTGTTTTGAGCAAACTTTAATACTTACTAATGATTCATATAGTATAAAAATAAAACTAATCACCTAATTAACTTTATAAACCTAATCAACCAACTATGGCATCATTTACTGAATTAGAAGTTTGGAAACAGGCAAAGAAAATAAGAAACTTTGTCTCTGGTTTAGTAAAAGGATTTCCGATGGATGAAAAATACAGGTTAACTGATCAGGTTATTCGGTCATCCCGTTCAATTGGAAATAATTTGGCTGAAGGACATGGACGGTTTCATTATCAAGATAATATACGTTTTTGTATTATAGCACGGGGTTCTTTATCAGAAACGTTAGATCATCTGCTAATTGCGCTTGATGAGAAAATAATTACCAATGAAATTTTACAAAGTTTTCAAATTGAATACGATAGTTGTTTAAAATTACTAAATGGATATATACAATATCTTAAAAAGAAAAAAGTTGATGAATTGACGTAACAACCACTCACCTAATCAACTTAATAAACCCAATCAACCAACATAATGAAATTCGCAACAAAAGCTATACATGCAGGGCAGGAGCCCGATCCAACAACCGGGGCGGTGATGACGCCTATATACCAGACATCAACTTATTGGCAAAAATCACCGGGCGATAATAAGGGCTATGAATACTCGCGTGGTACTAACCCAACACGAAAAGCTTTAGAAAGCTGTCTGGCTGCTCTGGAAAATGCTCAGTTTGGTTTGGCCTTCTCCAGCGGAATGGGGGCTACAGATGCCGTTATGAAGCTATTAATGCCAGGTGATGAAGTGATTACCGGTAATGATTTGTATGGCGGCTCATACCGGATTTTCACAAAGATATTTGCCAATTATGGCATCAAATTTCATTTTTTAGACCTGTCAGACCCGGAGCTTATCCGTAATTATATCAATGACAATACCAAACTGATCTGGATTGAAACACCTACCAATCCGACCATGCAGATAGTGGATATTGAGGCTATTGCAAAAATTGGTAAGGAAAAGAACCTGTTAACTGTAGTTGATAATACTTTTGCGTCGCCCTATCTGCAAAACCCTATAGATTTGGGCGCTGATATTGTAATGCACTCGGTAACCAAGTATATTGGCGGCCACTCTGACGTGGTAATGGGCGCTTTAATGCTGAATGACGAGGTGTTGTACAAAAGGCTATGGTTCATCTATAATTCTTGCGGAGCTACACCTGGTCCAATGGATAGCTTTTTAGTGTTACGTGGCATTAAAACGCTGCACCTGCGTATGAAAGCGCATTGCGAGAACGGCAGAAAAATAGCCGAATTCTTAAAGACTCATCCCAAAGTAGATAAAATATACTGGCCGGGATTTACCGATCATCCTAATCATGAAATTGCAAAAAAGCAAATGCGTGATTTTGGCGGTATGATCTCCATTACGCTCAAAGGTGCTGATCTGCAGGAAACTTTTCGGGTAGCCTCTTCTTTCAAAGTATTTGCATTAGCTGAATCATTAGGCGGCGTAGAGTCGCTCATTAATCATCC
>JAQBOY010000051.1 GCA_028287805.1 Mucilaginibacter sp. | reverse complement strand
AATTCTCCTTCACATATACCGTTTGTTATTGCAGCATAAAAAGAAGTATTTTTAACAATGCGGAGTTTTAAAATTACCGCTGTTTTGTTCAATCAAAATTTTAGTTTCATCATACCAATTATATTTTAGGCTTGCGGTTGCACCTGTATCATTAATATTTACTTTACCAGTATCACACAAAGCTGCATTATCTGCTATCATGGTTGGCTTAGTAGTAACCGCTGGAAAAATGGTGACCTTTTGGGTGTACGTTTGAGGTATCCCATACAAAAAGACGGTTACTCTTACATTATAATCGCCGGGTTTTGAAAATTGATGAACAGGTTTTTTATCATTAGATATATTAGCAAGCCCAGATCCCGGATCATCAAAATCCCAAATTATATCTTCATAATCACCAGTAAAGGATTGTATTGTAAATTTTGTAACATCAGATGCGCAAAAATCCTCAGCTGAAAACAACAATTCATCACTACTCATAACATTGTACTGAGGTAAGCCAAGCGTTGAAGTTTTTCCATTAAGGTAAACAGCATTTGTAGTGAAACTACAATCCACCCCCTGTTTGTTTGGGAAATTAATTGCATGCAGGAACGCACTACCTCTTTGGCTCAAGTAAATTTTACCGTCAGATGCCAACTGTAATGAGCCGGGTTCTACTAAAGAGCTCAATACTGTTGCCTTATCAGTTATTAAGCCTGGTGTAAAAGGTATTTGTAACTGATATATTTTACCCTTATCAATATTATTATAACCACTTACATAAAGTAAGGTTCCGTTTGGAGAGAATTCAATACCATAGGGTATTTCGCTGCCGAATCCTGTTAATTTTTGCGGGCCTGATATGGTCCCTGTACTCTTATCAAATTTATAAAGCTCTAAAAAACCCCCGTTAGTATTATTAGCTGTTACAGCTAATACAGAGCCATTACCTGAAAGCTTCACTGAGCCAATATTGCTTGTACTTTGGCCACTTTCAGAAGTTCCGATAGTTGATATTACCGGGCTATCGCTAACACCATTCTTAGTAAGTAACCATACATAAAAATCACTTGATTGAGCTTTATGCCCTATCACCCAAATGTCTTTTCCGTTTGAATGTTTTGTTGCGGTTAATTTTTCTGTTGCCTTCCCAAGTAAAAAATTATTCTTTTGAGTTACTTCTCCTAATCCACCATCACCTAAAATATTTACAATGGAATAGCTGATATTTCCTTCAGATATAGCAACAGTAAATACAAAAAATAACTGATCATTACCTGGGTAAGATGTAATGATGGCGCTTTGGGTAGATGAATCATTACCAAATAATCCACTGCCATTTTTCATTACTTCATGTTTTTTATTCCAAATCGCTTTACCGTCTGTATAAAAAAGAATATTGCCATATTTATCAGATATGCTTGCGCAACCCTCATTAGTCTTTAACTGGCCATTTGTTAATGATTTTGGCGACTTACCGTTAAAATCAAGACCCGCAAACTGACCAAAATACCATATGTTATTTTGATTTTGCGCAAATGCGCAAAAAGCCAAAAACACAAGGGTAAAGGTGAGTAGTACAGTCTTCACAATATAAGTAGATTATGCAATCAACTAATATAGCAATACTTGTTTGCTGACTCCAATTAAACAGATAATATTATATAAGAAACTACTTTATAAAAAAGATAGATTTTAATGGATGGGTGGCTCATAATCATATACCACATGGTATGGCATATTCTTCAACTTAGTGGTCATTTGCCCAATCTTAAGATCTTCAGTCTGCGGGGTTGGCTCACACAGTGAATAAGCCTTGCCTTTATAAACTATTGGCTTGCTAAACTGAACAGCCATTATAATGTGGGTTGGGTATAATAATGCTATCATGGGCAGGTTGTATATTTCTTTCACCAGGTAGCATAAACCATTTGTAAAATGTATAACGCCCATAGTTATTTTCCTTAGGGTTTATTTGCTGGGCTACTCTCCTAATGAGTTGGTAATATAACCAATCGTTAAGTCGATACTTGGTTTTATATGCTAAGAGAGAATCAACAAGCGGCTGATAATTAGTTTTACTAATAGTGTGATAGCTTTCTTTAAAACCTTGTTCAGTAAGTGGTTGTGGCAAGTTAACTAAAATAGCGCTATCGATATTGGCCTAAAAGTATTTTTTTTAAAATCGACATGTATTTCTTTTCCTTTTGCGTTTACTGCATGTGCAAACACTACAAGCATTAACCCAACAAAAAAAGATAGAAGCCTTTTCATGGCTTTATAATTTGGTTACATTAATATACATTATTTTAATATATGGTTAACATACAATTATCATTTTTTTTGTTTTAAATTAATCCTTAATAATGTTACCAAAGTTCTGCTTTGTATTAAAAGTTCATTTATCCCACATTAATAACATGTTAATTAATTTAGTTAATATTAACATAATGGTAATTACTTTTGGTAATAAACTTATTTA
Organism: Mucilaginibacter sp.; assembly: GCA_028287805.1. Taxonomy (GTDB): domain Bacteria; phylum Bacteroidota; class Bacteroidia; order Sphingobacteriales; family Sphingobacteriaceae; genus Mucilaginibacter. Next base: position 780 of record JAQBOY010000051.1, on the reverse strand, counting down.
ATTTTGTTCATACCTAATTATATTTATATAGAGTATTTAAAGGCCTTATGAAAATACTATACGCAATACAAGGAACTGGCAACGGGCATTTAAGCCGCGCAATGGACATAGTACCATTATTGCAGCAAAAAGGAGAAGTAGATATAGTAGTTAGTGGATTACAAGGCGACCTTACTTTGCCCTTCCCTGTTAAATATCAATTTCATGGAATGGGGTTTGTATTTGGAAAAAAAGGAGGAGTTGATCTTTGGAAGAGCTTTTATAATTCTGATCTGCGCAAATTTTTGAAGGAAGTTAAAAAACTACCTGTTGAAGAGTACGATCTGGTAATAAATGATTTTGAACCAGTATCTGCATGGGCATGCAACGCAAAAAATAAGACCTGTATTGGCCTTAGTCATCAGGCAGCGGTACTGGCTGAACAGGTTCCTAAACCAGATTCAAGCGATATTATTGGCAAGTTGATACTAAAGCAGTATGCCCCTGTAACAGCACAATATGGCTTTCACTTTAAAGCTTTTAATGCAAACACCTTTACACCCGTTATAAGGAAACAGGTGCGGGATCAACAGGTAATAAACAAGGGACATTATACAGTTTACCTGCCGGCATATGACGATGATCGGTTGATCAAAAAACTATCGAAATTTAAAGGCGTTCAATGGGACGTGTTCTCAAAACATAATAAAAAGGTAAACTTCCAAAAAAATATAACCATACAACCTATTAATAACGAGGAATTTATACAAAGCAGGGCCGAAAGTGAAGGCGTTTTATGCG
>JAQBOY010000028.1 GCA_028287805.1 Mucilaginibacter sp. | reverse complement strand
ATATATTGGATTAAATTGGTTTTACATTAAAATTAAGACGGGTTAATTGATAAGTTGTATATGACCGGTCGCTTTCTTTTAGCTTAACATTGATATTGGCAGCAACATTATTAAATGACTGTATTTTGCCTGATGGCCATTTTATTTCAATCTGTTTTATTACAACGGCCTTACCAATACCAATATGCTGTTGTAAAGGATTTGAGCCAAAACTACCACCTGAATTAACATCGCGGTAAACAGAGCGCTCAATTCCGTTTTCGATAAAAGTCGTTTTTATTTTAGCTCCTATAGCCGCATTATTGGAGTTTGTACCCTCCAGTAAAATATTTATCCAATGGTTATTATTTTGACCCGGATTTAAATAAAGCGAATTTTCATAAGCATCCCCGGTAAACGCGCCGCCCATCTTAATAAAGATATCGGTATGGCCATCATTGTTTAAATCGGCAAAAGATACGCCATGTCCCTTTTGTAAATTACCTACCCTGCCGGATATGGTTACATCTGCAAAGCTTTTACCGCCTATGTTTCTGAACAATTTATTCGGAACCAATGAGGTAAACAGCGGGTTGCCGGTACCCAGGTAAAAATCAAGGTATCCGTCATTATCAATATCGCCAAAATTTGCGCCCATGGCAAATGCAACTTTATTTAAACCAACCGCGGCAGATACATTTTCAAATGTTCCATCATGCTTATTTCTGTATAAAAAAACCTTACCAGCATTAGTTGTTGGCAAGTTTAGCGCTTCCTTTGCCGCGGCATCGGCAAAAGATTCGGTAACGCCATACCCGCATACCAATATATCCAGCCAGCCATCATTATCATAATCCCAAAACCAGGTAGCAAATGTACCCGGCCCCTGCTTACCTAAACCAGCCTGTTCCGTTTGATCTGTAAACTTAACCGGACCACCTTTAACTGTTTCATTTTTCAATAATACAGCCTTGCCATTCATGGTTGATATAAAAATGTCTGCACGGCCATCATTATCATAATCGCCGGAGGTAACTCCCTTTACAAACGCTTTTACAGCACAATTTGCTTTTACAGCCGCTTCTGTAAACGATCCGTTATGGTTGTTGATATATAACAGGCAGGGGTATACATCATCGCCAGGCTTTGTTTCGTTTCCAATAAAAACATCCAGCCAACCATCATTATTAAAGTCGGCCCAGGTAGCAGTTTGCGTGGGATGCAATGCCAGTAAGCCGCTTTCTTTGGTAACATCTGTAAAAGTTCCGTCACCATTATTTCTTAATAAAGAGCTTGGCTCCTTACCAAATTTTCCTTTCCATGCGCCCCGCAAAACAAAAATGTCCTTAAACCCGTCATTGTTATAATCCGTTTGCATCATATTTAATCCACCTGTTAAATAACCTAAACCCGAGGCAAGTGACAAATCTGAAAAAGTGCCGTTCTTGTTGTTTTGAAAATAATGCATCGGCTCTTTTAAATCCCAGCTGCTGGTTACTATATCGGGGTATCCATCATTATTAAAATCGTCAACAATACTTCCGCCGGCTTCCGATTTTACGTTTAATCCTGCATTTACAGCTACGTCCTTAAAAGGTCTTACGGCATGCAGCGTATCTTCATTTACTTTGATAAGAAACTGAGGCGGCACCTGCTGCGGATACCCCCCAATAGTCATATACGCGATATTCATTAACCACATGGATTCATAATCTTTTGGGTTTTCCCGCAGTAACCGGGTATATACCTCAATAGCTTTGGCCGAGCCACGGGAATCCATGTGCATGCCTCCCATACTAATAGGATAAGTACATGATTCGGCACCATGATGGTTTATGCAGTTCATTCGCTCACCTAATCGTAAATAGGCAAGGGCCAGTTGTTTTTCAACTACGGTACTTGATAAATAGTTGGGTTTTTTAGTGAGCAAAGGCAACAGCACATTTATGGCATTTTGCTCCTGCCCTAACTGCAGCAATGCGGTTGCTTTATTGTATTGCGCATTATAGATGTCTGCATTATTATACCCTTTATGAATTACTGAGTCAGCATATTTTAAGGTTGATTCTGGCGAAAAAGAATTTAAAGGATTAGCTTCATACTGATTAACTTGGTGTAAAAGATCAACCATCTCCTGGTTGGGCACTGTTTTATGCCTGCAGGAAACAAACAAGAAAATCAATAAAATATATCCCGATTTAAATCCTTGTTTCATGAATTACGCGGTTATAATTTTAATTTATTTAATATGTACTCACTTACCTTCTTCCCCTGGTTAGCACCAACATTAACGCTGTTAAGATAATGTATCCCCCCATAAAAGCGACTTATTGAAGCTTCATTTGCTGCCTGTACAAACGAGTTGAAATGTCTTTGCATTCCTATATAATGTAAATCGCTGGTATCCTGAAAAGCAAAATTATCACCAAATAAATGGGTAAGCATAACTGCTGCCGAACGGGTAATAGTGCTGTGCCCGCTCGGATATTCAGGAAACGGCGGAGTTTGAAGTAATGGCAGCCAGTTTTTTTCAATTTCGCTGTTAATAACTGTAACCGGGCGAATGTAGCTGGTTTTATACTTCTCCTGCCAGCAGCAAATAAAAGCGTCAAACATGGCAACAGAAGTAAGCGCATAGGCCTGGGCTGTTTTAACCGCATCTGCATGTGTCTTTTTACAGGCTATAGCCGTTATTCCTATCCAATGCCCACCGGGTGTGATTTTTTTTGTGGCAAACATCATATGTCCCGAATGCTGTATTACAAACGGATTATCATCCCAAAACCGGGCTATAGTTATTTCCTCTTTCGTCAAGGTCTTACTTTTACGATATACCTGTACATTTTGCTGAAAATAACTACTGCTGGTATCCTTGCTATACATAGGTGGCGGAGGCAGGGGAAATTGAGACGATGATTCTAATACAAAAGGTTTCATAGTTCCCCAGCAATATTCAACCGCGTCTAAATAATCAGGTGGAGTAGGGTGCCATTTGCCAGATAAGTTACTTCCTAAAAATTTAGGTTTGGCCCTCGTTTGCGGATAATTATCTGTCATTGATCTTTTTAAAACCACGCTGCCAACTTTTTCACCAAACGCAACAGAGCGTGCATAGGTTGAATCATCCATTTGACTTTTAAACCTGGCATAAACCGCATCCTCGTAACGTTTAAGTGAGTCAACCGAAAAAGTGACTTTACGGGTTACGGTAAATAAGGCTTTTGTAGCAGCCAATGCAAAATTGTATTTTTTGCCCGGCTCAGGTTGGGGCGGTGCGTCAAAGCCTTTTAACTGGGTAATAATTGAAGGATATTTAGGATTGGCATAGCGCATAGCTTCATAAGAGGCTAACGATGCATACGCGTATATTCGGCTTGCAACAGGCGGACTAAAAACATCATATATGATCATTTGAGTAAGCTGATCTTCATTTTGATGAAGCACTTCCGCATCAGAAATAACAGCGGCCCTATTTTTATTTTCGTGTTTGCAGCTTACTATCATAGTAACCGCAAATAACAATAAGGCTATTTTGTATAGTAATTTCATATCAATTAATAGTTATCTTTCTTACACTTCCCTTGCTATCTGTTATTTTAACAGATGCTACATTTTTATCAATTGTGAGGAACCTTGCCGACTGAGATAAAAACGATTCGCCATAATAAAATTCCTGTTTGCCTGTATTGCCATTTTTGTAAGTAAGGATGGCGCTTTCATCAAATGGCTGCAGCTTAATATTCTTTACACTACTATTTAATTCGAATAGCTTTAAATTACCTTTATTTTGACTGGCAGCAAGTAAATATTTACCATTGCTGCCATTTAATTTAACCAGCGCTTTACCATTACCCGGAATATAAATACCGCTTTGTAAAATAGACAGCGGGCTAAAATTCCCTTTACCGTCACCTTTAAGCAATAAACCATTCAGGGCATCATAACGCCCTATTGATACATCGGTGCCGTAATCATTGCCATTAATAACAATATCCGGGTTGCCATCGCCATCATAATCATCAACAGCCATACCGTTAAGCGCAGATATTTGTGCCTGTATTGGTAGCGGTATCATGGTAAATTTCCCATTCCCATCATTACGGATGTAGCAGGATTGCAGCATATTCGCTTTTAATTTTATGGCGCCCTTCATTTGTGCGGGTGTAAAAATATCGCTCATAGTAGCTGTAGCGTATGATTTATAGTTGGTGAACTTTTTTCTTAAACTTATCATCTGCTTAATAGCGTCATCCCTTACATTCGCCGGGAACTCTTTTTTGTCGCCATTAATATCATCAAGGTAAAGTGACGGAAACGCATCTAAACGCCCTCTTTTATCAAAGTCTTTAGCGGTAATAAAAACCGGGTATTTATCACTGGCCTGAAAAAAAGTATTCAGCCCAACATTACCAACAACATAATCTGTTCTGCCTGTATGCCTGAAATCGCCGGCTGCAATGCTGTTCCACCATCCCATTTTGTCACCTATCCCGGTTGCCTGTGTTACATTTTTAAATACTCCTTTATCATTTTTAATAAAAGTTACGGGCATCCACTCCCCTGCTAATATCAAATCGGGCCAGCCATCATTATCAAAATCAGTAAAGAGCGCATCACATACCAAACCAATATTTTTTAGTGCTGGTGCTACCTCATTGGTCACATCAGTAAATTTCACATGGCCATTTTTACTGTCATTTCTTAAAATAATGCTCGAAACCGGCTTGGGGTAATTCCATGGCTCAACCCTGCCTGATACAAACAGATCAAGCTTACCATCTTTATTATAATCAACTGCCCTTACACATAGTTTACTGGTATAATTTACAGGTAAGGCATCAACAGTTAATGTAAAATTGCCTTTGCCATCATTTAAATACAATCTATCCTGGTATGGTGGTGTATTAGGCTCTGCTTCATAACCGCCATTGGCTACATACAGGTCAGGCTTTCCATCGCCATTGGCATCAAAAAGCAATAAACCGGCATCTTTAAATTTTGTTGTAGCGGTGCTTTTACCGGGCAACATATCATGCTGAATAAACTTATTACCGGGCTGCTGCAAAAAAACCTGTGCACGCTTCAATGCATTACCACCAATTATAATATCATCTAAGCCATTCCCATCAACATCCCCTACTGCCAGGCCAGGGCTGTATTCAGAAAATTTATGGGGTAATAACTTTTGTATGTTAAAATCAACAAAGTCCTCTTCCTGATGACTGTAGTTTATGCCTGTAGCTTTGGTTATTTCTTTAAACAATGCCTTGCCTGCAATGGTTGGCTGCTGCCATGTATAAGGCATTTTCGCATCAGCAATGTTTACTTTAAGCTGCTGGTTTGTTTTAACACCCTTAAGTGTTTGTTGCCTCCCGTTTGGCCACCTAACCACAACCGAATCAACTGTAGTTATCTTCCCCAGGCCAAAATGTGCTATATTTTGAATGGTAGATAAATAGCCCCTGTACGGGTTATTTTCATATACCTGGTGTTTACCATGGGCATAATATATATCGGCCCATGCCCCAAGTCCGTTTATATTTTGTTTATCACCGGTAAATTTTATTTGCAAATAATGGGTGTTTAGCTTGTCCATATCCCGGGCTGTATTTTTATAAACAAATGCTTCGTCATCAATATTATTGACGATCATATCCATTGCACCGTCGTTATTTAAATCAGCATATACGGCGCTGTTAGAAAACGATGGCGTTGTTAAACCCCAGTTGGCGGTAACATCTTTAAAAGTAAGATTGCCATTATTTTCAAAAGCGTAATTATGTATTTTAACTGCAGGTATCTGATCAATTATTTGCTTTTTTGATGCTGTTGAATAAGGATCGGTTCGAAAGGTTACAAAATCATGATCGGTAACATCTTTTGGATAACCGTTGGTTACAATAATATCCCGGTTACCGTCATTATTAAAGTCGGTTATTAATGGTGCCCAGCTCCAGTCTGTTTGGGCAACACCACTCATAAAACCTATTTCGCTAAATACTGGCGCACCAATTGAATCATTTTGCCCAAGCCTCGGGCCCTGGTTTAATTGTAAGGTATTTCTTATATATTGATATTGATAATCATATTGTTCAAAGTTTTGTATAGTTTGGTAACTGTTGGCGCCCAGTATCATTTTCTTGCGGTAATTATCCGCCGGGTCCATATCCAGCTCAAATACATCAGCAAGCCCATCATTGTTTATATCTTCAATATCCTGCCCCATGGCATTAAATGAAGTGTGTTTAAAATACTCCCTTGACCTATCCGTAAATGTGCCGTCATGATTATTAACGTAAAGTATATTGTTTGATAAAAAATCATTGGTAACATAAATATCCTTCCATCCATCCCGGTTAATATCTACAACTGTTGCCCCATGCCCGTAGCCTTCAATGGTAATGCCTGCTTTTTGGGAAACATCATGAAATACCGGATGACCCAATTCAGCATTCCACTCATTTTTATATAATTTACCTGTACTTGGATAAGAGCCATCTTTGATAACCGGCCTGAAGTGATAAGGATTTACATTATTATTGGGTTCATTAACTGTAAGATACATATCCAGGCTACCGTCATTATCATAGTCAAAAAAATCAGCCATGGTTGAATAGAGCTTAATATCAAGCCCGTATTCTTTTGCCATTTCTTTAAAATGAGGCACTCCATCCTTATCGCCTCCCTGGTTAATATAAAGCAGGTTTTGTCTTTTTGTTGAATCTTTAGACATGCTGTTACACACATAAATATCCATTAACCCATCATTATTAATATCAATAACGGTTACACCTTTACCCCATCTGCCCATACCTGCAACATTGGCTTTATCCGTTACATCTTCAAACTTAAAGTCGCCTTTGTTCAGGTATAATTTATTAGCCACTAAATTACCTGTGAAGTAAATATCCAACAGGCCATCATTGTTAAAATCGCCAACACCTACGCCGCCGCCGTTATATACATAAGCATTATCAATAGGGTTTATAGAATCATTTTCAACTATCAGGTTATTAAAATGTATACCTGAGTGTGACGAAGATATTTGTTCAAACAAAGAGGTGTTATGCTTTTTGCAGGAAACTGTTATAAATATTACAAAAGCAATTAAAACAAGTAAGGGTTGTTTCATGCAAAAAAAATTAATAATTGAATATTAAAACTATCATTCATAAACCCGGGCCTTATCATCTGTTAACTGTAAAACCAAGGCTGCTTTCGCAGCCTTGGTTTACCGATTTAAAACTTAATTGTTGATGAGGTTTAGATAATGTATTTTATAAATTAGGATTATTATCAATCTCAGACTGAGGAATAGGTAAAAACTCTGCACCTGCTTTGTAATAAGAAATTGGCTCAGGAGCTACCGAAGGATAGTACCCCATTTTTCGCCACCTGATAATATCAATATTTCTTATTTCTTCACCACCCAACTCAACAGATTTTTCGTGCATTATTGCCGCGGTAATTGCATTTTTACTATTCACAAGAAATTGCGGTGTAGGATATGGTGGCATGGCTACACTTACCCTTGCCCTTATCTGGTTTAAATAACCGATGGCTGCTGCAGGTTTGTTTAACTCATTTTCACATTCGGCCAGCATCAATAAAACCTCAGCATAGCGTATAATACGCTGATTATTGCTTCCCGGATGGAAAGATGCAGTAGCTCTGTCTTCTTTATAAATAAGCTGAAATTTACGCCATCCTGCTTTTACGGTAACACCATTTATAACAGATGAGTTCCCGTTTTGGTCAGCATCAACTAATACAGAATTTCCGTTATTAAAAGTATCACCTGTTCTATAAACACTGTAAGACAAACGCGGATCATTTTTAGCTGCACCTGTAGCTGTACTTTCAAATTCATTCAAATATTTATTTGATGGGATAAGATTTCTCCAGCCTATAGGATTTTCTTCCTGGTTACGTACAGTTGTTTGGGCTGCAGTAGTACCATTTCCTGTAGCATCCCAGTTAAAACCATTATCACCCTTATCAGAATAAACAGCTTCAAAAATTGATTCGCTGTTAAATTCTGTTTCCTCTTCAAAATTATCCAAATACCTGTTGGTGAGTGTATAGCCATCAGCCCCGCCTGCAGGAATTTTTAACAATGCGGTTTCCGCGCTTTGATAATCGCCCATTTGCATGTAAGCACGGCCCATTAAAGCAAAAGCTGCATATTTTGTTACCCGTCCAATATCAGTTGCAGTATACCCGCTTTTAGCCGGAAGAGCTGTGCTGGCATCAGTCAAATCTTTAATAATTTGCGCATACACATTAGCTACTGTTGCACGTGGCTGAGTGCCATCTGGAGTTTTTACGGTAGTGACATACAGAGGGACGCTTCCCCATTGGCTAACCAATTCCCAATAAGCCCATGCTCTTAAAAATTTAGCCTCACCTACAACCCTATCTCTTACAGCTGTATTATCAGTAACCCTTGATGCATTATCTGTAACTGTATTGGCGCGGTGAATAAGAGTATACAATGAGTTCCAAACAGCATTCATTACGGGATTAGCAGGGCTTACATTTCCGGCTAATAATTGTGCTCTGGCTACTTCTAACTGGCTGCCACCTGTAGCGTCATCATCGCCCCGCATATCATGTAAAAAGAACCACTCCCTGGCTACCAAATTTTGTGAGTGTAGTACAGCATAAACTGCATTTACAGCAGAAACTAATTGATCTGAAGTATTGAAAGCATTTTGTAAACTAAGCACATTGTTATTAGTAGTATTAAGAGCATTTTTTTTGCAAGAATAAATGGTAGCGCTGGCTGTTAATACAACAGCCGTTATACCTATATATATTTTTTTACTTTTCATATAATATTATATTAAATAGTTAATATTAAAACCCAGCCTGTATGCCAAATTGAAATATCCTGGCTGCAGGATATTGACCAAAATCCACTCCATTAGTAAGGTTTGCACCATTACCGGTTGTTGTTCCCTGATTTTTATTACCTACTTCAGGATCAAATCCCTTATACTTGGTAAACGTTAGCAAGTTTTGACCAGAAACATATATTTTAAGCCGGCCTATTGCATTTCCTGTCCACGACTTTAAAACTGCTGTTGGTACAGTATAACCAATCATCATGTTTTTTAATCTCAAATAAGATCCGCTTTCTATCCAACGATCAGATAACTGACCATTGCCATTTGGATCTCCTACAATTGCTCTGGGTATAGATGTATTGGTATTTGAAGGCGTCCACGCATTTAATACTGCTGTACCTGCATTAAATAACCTTGGCATTCCTTGTAAAATGATATTTTCTGCATTTAAAATTTTGTTTCCATATACCCCCTGGAAGAATATAGCGACATCAAAGCTTTTATAAGATGCAGAGTAGTTAAGTGAATAAGTAAACTTTGGAAGGAAACTGCCCAGATAAGTTAAATCATAACTATCAATTTTACCATCCGGAACACCCGCTGGACCACTTAGATCCTGAAATTTTATATCCCCGGGTTTAGTACCGGCAGTTTGAACAGGACTGCTTGCAACTTGTGCAGCTGTTTGAAATATACCAGCAGTTTTATAGCCATAATATTGCTGAACAGATTGGCCGGCAATTGTTTTTGTAAACGGCATGCCCTGACCAAAGTCAGGATCTGATCCTGATACAATTGAAGCTGTGGGGGAATTTAATGATAAAACTTTATTACGGATTATACTTAATAAACCGGTTACATCCCATTTAAATTCACCCTCTCTTTGATGGTAGCCTAACTGTAACTCAACACCATTGTTCTGCATTGCACCGGCATTAGCCAATACGCCCGCTGATTGAAAACCTTCGCTTGGTGCAGTAGGTATTGATAAAAGGAAATTGTTTGTTTTTCTTCTAAAATATTCTGCTGTTACTGTGAATTTATTATTTATTAAACCTAAATCCACACCAATGTTAAATTGCCTGGTTGTTTCCCATGTTAAAGCCGCGTTACTAATACCGGTTGTATATGAACCATTGCCACTTCCGCCCGGTGTGCCATTATTAAACGGATAAGAGGATTGGTTAGATTGGATAGGTGATAAATAAGGAAAATTACCTAAAGCACCAGGAGGAATGCCGGTAAGGCCATAACTCGCTCTTAATTTTAATTGAGATATTGTTTTAGAGTCTTTCAAAAAATCTTCCTGATTAACGTTCCAGCCTATTGATGCCGCTGGGAAATTTTGATATTTATGCCCGGGGGACCAAATAGATAAACCATCTCTACGTATAGAAGCCTGGAATAAGTATTTAGAGGCAAATTCATAATTTACCCTTCCAACATAGGATGTCAAAAAATTATCTTGAACATTACTTGCTGCAGCTATGTTTTGAGCACCGGTGAGTGTTTTGATCAAATTATTAGTTTGATTACCCGATGCAGTTTCAAGAATGCTATGTAAACTTTGAGTTTCATATACTGCAACAGCATTGATATGGTGTAAACCAAAAGCTTTATCAAACGTTAATTGCTGAGTAAACAATTTTGTAACGTTTGATGTACGCTGGTTAGCAATAGATGCTGTTGTTGCGCTTAAGGTACCAGCATCATTATAAATAGGTGTATAATTTTGTTGATAGATATTAGAATAATCAACCCCAAAAGTCGACTTGAAAGTTAACCATGATGTAATATTAACATTCAAATAGGCGGTTCCTAAAATTTTCAAAGTACCAATTTCGTTATTTCCAATTAAGGCTGCTTCTACAGGGTTGGTTGGATCTGACCCATCAAAACTGCTTATAGGCCCCCTAAAACCACCTTGCGTAGTAGGATCACGATCAGGTAAGTAAGGCTGCATCCTTATTACATTAGTAAGGGGTGTTCTGTTACCTGCTGTAGCATCATAATGCTGATCACCAACTGCAGTATAGAATGTTTGCCCGAATGTAAATACTTTACTTATTTTATGATCTGAGTTAAACCGGAAGTTAAACCTGTTATACTTTAAACCCACTGCTATACCATCCTGTTTAAAATAGCCACCGGAAGTATAAAAACGTGAAATATCATTGCCACCGCTTAATGATACATTATTTGAAAGTATAGGTGTATTGCTTCTAAAATATTCGTTTTGCCAATTAGTATTGGTTTGTGCATAAGTTTGGCTTGCACCTGCATAAATTGGCAAATTAAAATTTGCAGGCTGTAAACGTGGTGGTAAGCTTCCATTAAGTGCTAATGCATATTGAACGTATTGGCTGGTGTTTAAAAGGTCAAGCTTTTTTGACGGGCTTTGAATACCGGCATAAGAATCAAGAGTTACCTGAACCTTCCCGCTTCTTGTTCCTTTTTTTGTAGTAATTATAATAACACCGTTTGATGCTCTTGAACCGTAAATTGCAGCTGCGCTGGCATCTTTTAATACCTCTACAGATTCAATATCTTTCGAGTCAAAACTCGCCAGGTTTCCGGTTGGAAAACCATCAATTACATACAAAGGATCTGTAGCAAAGTTGATAGAGCTAATACCCCTTATTGTTACAATTGGTGATGTGCCCGGAGAACCATTATTGGTAACATTTAAACCGGCTACCCTTCCCTGCAATGCTTGTTCAACATCCGGAACAGGTAATTCAGCAATAGTAACACCCGGTACTGATGAAACAGCACCAGTTATATTAGCTCTTCTCTGGCTGCCATAACCTACTACAACAATTTCATTTAAAGCTTTTGAATCGGCTCTGAGCTGTACGTTTATAACTGTACGGCCATTCACATCAACCTCCTGGGCAATATAGCCTACATATTTAAACACTAATGTGGCCCCATTATCAGGTACGTTAATTTTAAAGCTGCCTTTTTCATCTGTTACAACAGCAGTTGTACTGTTTTTAATAGTTACAGTAACTCCAATTAATGGCTGGCCCGCTTCATCAGTAACATTACCGGTTACAGCTATTGCCTGTAGCTGTTTAGCCTGTAGCTGTTTAGCCTGCAATTGTTTGTCTGTTTCATTACCTTTAACAGGATTAATTATCCTGTTTAATACAATATTGTTACCGGTTACTTCATATTTGATATTTTGTGATGCAAAAAGGTCATCAAGAATATCAGAAAGCAAGCGGTTTTTATAGGATATTGATATTTTCTTATCTGCCTGAATAAGCACAGGGCTATAAATAAAATTGACACCCGCGGCTGATCCAAGATGTGCCAATACCTTACTTATCTCCTTGTCTTTAACGTCAATGGTAAGTTTTCGATTTAGAATCTGGGCAATCGTATTGCTTGCCAATGCGCTCCCAATCAACGTAAAACTTAAAGCAATTTGAATAAACGTTATGCGCATAATTAATACGAGTAAATGTTTTTTTTTCATAAATTTGTTTGGTTTGTATGATTTTTATAAAAAAATTAAGCAAAATATCCCTGGCACCACTTTAAGTGGTTTAGGTGAACAACACGGGGATAACCATCTTATCGGCGGTGTTACAGCATCGCCGATTGATTTTCTTTAGGTTCTTTTTTTTACATAGGCAGGTTTAATAGGTTTTTTAATAAAAGATTAATTATTACAGCCTTTTCCTTCAATCACAATATCACCATCTATAATTTTATAATCGGCTTCAACAGCCTTACAAATAAGCATTAGCCTTTCATCAAGTGACTGATCAATTAGTGAAGCGGTAAGCAGGCAATTGCCCATTATTTTTTCGTTATAAATAATCTGCACCCCATATGCATTTTCAATTGCTGAAACAACTTTTGAAAAAGGGGTGGCCACAAAATAAAAGTTTATGCGGGTCAGTTCTTCTGATAATAATAAAGGCTTTTTTAGTAGAATTTTTTCAAGGCGCATTTGGTTGCGGTATAACACTCCTTTTTCATTGGGTTTCAGTAAAATGGTTTTTAAATTAGCCAATGCTCCATTTTTATTGGCTTGGGCTGATAAAGCAACCTTACCTGTGCTAACTATTACTTTAAACTGATCATCGCCCTTATAGGCTTTAACAACAAAGCTTGTTCCTACAACCCTTACAACCAACTCTTTTGAATACACATAAAACGGGCGGTTGGGATTTTTTGAAATCTCAAAAAAAGCCTCACCTACTAAAGTGACCTCCCTTTTTTTAGCAGCAAATTCTTCCGGATAGGTTAATTGGGCATACGGTTTTAAAATTACTGAACTATGATCAGGCAATTTTACCAGCATTGTTCTTGAAGTTTCATTAATTACCTGGCGAAAGCTACTGGAAGCTTTAACTTGTTTGGTTTTTAATACTTTTACTGCATCAGTATTTGTATATGTATTGTAGCTATACCATAACAGGCCAATTGCTGCTGTTATAATAGCAGCATAACGGAATAGATCAAAACGGGGTAAATAATTTATGCGGACTTTATTTTTTTGAGGAGCTATATTAACAATACCGTCTTCAAAACAGCATTTTATTTTTATATTATTTATTATCTGATTAATTTCTAATTGTGACAGATCATTTACCGGTTCTATTTTAAAAGAGAGGATTATCCTTTTTGCTGCGTTTAAATTATCCTCACATTCGGGGTTATCAAAAAGAAAGCTTTCCCAATAGCTATCCAAATCGTTTGAGCTTCCTAAAACCCATTCCACGAAAGAATCATCCAGTAAAAAGTCTTCAACTTTACAGTATTTGTCGAGCATAACTTAGGTGCAGGGCAATTGGTAACCCCTTATACTTATATATATTCCAAAAACTGAAAAATCTACTGAAAAAAAATGATTTATTTTTTCAGGGTATCAATAGGGAGAGTAAAGCTATTTTAAAAATAACAAGAGTAGCAGATAAGCTTCCTTATACCAATGCTTTTTTAAACTAAGGATTGACTCATGCAATAAGTTATAAACAGATTGCCTGTTAAGGCCCATAACCTCAGCTATTTTATCCTGATCCATACCTTCATAAAAGCGCAGGTACAAAATCTCTTTTTGCCGTTTAGGAAGGCTATTAATAATCTTATTCAATCTTATGCTGATTTGCTGCGACGATTCTAATTCAATAATACTGGTTTCAATATCAAATTCAATAGCAAATTCATAATTATCTTCAAGTGATTCGGCATATTTCCAATTTGACTTTTCCCGAAAAATACGCAGCCTCAACGCCTTAAACAGGTATGATTTTACTGATTCGGCATGTTTAATTCTTTCCCTGCGGTTCCACAACTCAAAAAACACATCCTGAATACAATCTTTTATACAATCACCGTTAGCAAAAAACCTTACCCCATACTTATACATCGGGTTAGCAAATGTTTCCATTAAGCTTGTATAAGCACCCTTATCCCCCATTCTGAAATCATTCCAAAGTTGGGTAAGACTTGAAGAAGTGGTATATCTTTTACTCAATTGTTAAAAAATAATGCATTGTTAAACCTAATCTATAAGGTAAAACTACTACTACTGGTAGTATTACTTTATAAATTAGTTCAGTAAATTAAAGCCTTAAATATTATAATAGGTATTATTTAAGTTTATATTGGTTATTACAAATTTATAAATTAATTTAACTATTGGTTATTAATTCATAAATTAATTTAAAACTCCTATAAATATAAAAATATCGGCTAAGAATTTAAGCAACTGATAATTAAAAGGGCCATATTAATTAAAATACAGCCCTTTATAACTTTTAAAACCCGGTTTCGTCAGCACTGGGGCCATAGCTTCCAGGTATGGGTATGTTTAGTAAACGCAAATAAACACCCAACTGTGCCCGGTGATGTACTGTTTGGCTGAAAGCTATTCTTACCATTTCTGCTTTAGTAGAAACACTGTATATCTGGTCGCCCTTTCGCAACGTCCAGTTCTCGGCTAATTTATCTTCATTAGTTGCGGCCAAATGCGCTTTCCCATCAGCAAACGACTTTTCAAACAGCTCAAGCAATTCTGCGGTGTTATTAATAACAACAGGTTTGTAAGGGTTGCTTGCAAAATCAAGCTCTTCAGTAGTCAATATCATGGAAACCCATGACGGCAGTTCGGCAATATGGGTAGCCAGTTGACGCATAGACATGCTTTTTTCATGCGGTTTCCAATCGTATTTATCATTCGGAATACGACTTAACATTTTACGGGTAGTTTCCGCTTCCTGGTTCATTTCTTTTACCAGCATTTCAATTATTGACATAGCTTTATGGTTTTGTTTATACAGCAAATAAACAACGCGGCGATGACAGCCCTATGTCAGCAGAACTTAAAATCTATAAACTAAAAAAGGTAAATATTGCTATTTACCTTTTTCTTATAATATAAACCCTTCTTGAGTGAAGTGGTTTATAAAAAGTTATTCTTCGTCTTCAGACTTGTTTTTTTGGCTGCTTTCGTAATGTTTCAAAATTTTGGCCTCTACATAAAAAATAATCTCTTCAGCTATATTTTTTGACTGGTCGCCTACTCTTTCTAATTTACGGATAATAGACAGCATGTACAGTGCTTCCGGTAAAATATTTAAATCAGCTTTTATTATCTCCGCAACTATACCTGGGGCGTTATCATTAATATCATCTAAAACATCGTCTCTTTTAAAAATGCTGCGTGCCAATACAGTATCTTCTTTTTCAAAGGCAGTACGGGTATCCATTAATATGTTCACCGCCTCATCATACATACGTATCAATGAGGTTTTTTCCAGGGCATCCATATCAAAGTTAACTGCCGACTCCACAACATACAGCGCTATCCCTGCTGCAATATCGCCAATGCGCTCAAGGTTTGTATTTATTTTAAGTGCAGCCAATAAAAACCGCAAATCAACAGCAACCGGACAATGTAATGCGAAAATGTTTTCACAATCCATATCAATTTTAAGCTCAAAAGAGTTCACCCTTTTCTCTTTCACCAACACTTCGCGGGCAAGGTCCTTATCAAACTGGACCATTGCTTCCTTAGCCTTGTTCAATTGTGATTGAACTAATATCCACATGTTAACCAGCTCTTTTTTAAGCGCTGCTATTTCATTTTCTAATGGTGTCATAATTTTTAATTTTAAAAATTCAAGTGAGTGGTTGACTAGGTTTATTAAGTGAGTAGTTTAACTTATATAAACCCAGTCAACTCAATCAACCTAATCAACTACATTAACTAAATCTTCCTGTAATATAATTTTGTGTACGGGTATCTTTAGGATTAGTAAACATCTGTTTGGTATCATCAAACTCAACCAACTCACCCAAATAAAAAAATGCTGTTCTATCGCTCACCCTTGCTGCCTGCTGCATGTTATGGGTTACAATAATAAGCGTATAATTAGCTTTTAGTTCATGAAATAAAGCTTCAACGCTTGAGGTTGATATAGGGTCTAATGCAGATGTAGGCTCATCAAACAGGATTAATTCCGGCTCCATGGCAATAGCACGTGCAATACACAAGCGCTGCTGCTGTCCACCTGATAAAAAAGTGCCTTTTTTATGTAATGAATCTTTAACTTCCTTCCACAAAGCAGCGCTGGTTAATGATTTTTCAACTATAACATCCTTTTCAGCTTTTGATATTTTAAGCCCATTAAGCAAATAGCCTGCAACCACATTTTCATATATGCTCATGTTTGGGAAAGGATTAGGGCGCTGAAACACCATCCCTATTTTACACCTAACATATATTGCATTCATATCGTAAACATTTTCGCCATCAAGCAATATTTTACCTGTTGAGGTTGCTCCGGGTATCAGCTCATGCATACGGTTAATGCCACGCAAAAAAGTTGTTTTACCACAACCTGACGGGCCCATTACCGCTATAACTTCATTTTTGTTTATACTGATATTTACATCCTTTACCACATGGTTATCACCAAAATAAGAGTTGTAATTTTCAGCTTTTACAATTGTATTTTCCATTTCCTTGTTATCACTTTTGTGACGATATTTAATATTAAAACAAACATTAACAATATAAATGATGCTCCCCATGCCAGGTTATGCCAATCATCATACGGGCTTGTAGCATAGGTAAATATCAAATGAGGTAAGCTCTCCATTGGTTTATTAATAGCTCCTGATAAGTAAGGATTGCCAAAAGCTGTAAACAACAATGGCGCTGTTTCGCCTATAACACGTGCTATTGATAGCATAATACCTGATAATATACCCGAAAAGCCACAAGGTATAATCACTTTTAAAATCACCCGGTGATAAGGCACGCCTAATGACAAGGCTGCTTCTTTCAGCGAATCGGGCAGCAACTTAAGTGTTTGCTCTGTTGATCGTATTACAATAGGAAGCATCATAATTGCTAAAGCTATACTTCCTGATATGGCCGAAAATGTACCTAAAGGTTTAACTAACCAAAAATAAACAACTATACCTACAACTATTGAAGGCACACCCTGCAAAATGTCAACACACAAACCGCTATAATGGGCTAATTTGGTATTGGGGTTTTCGCTCAGGTAAATGCCGGCCAGCATACCCACAGGTATAGATATTATTGATGCTATTAAAACCATTATAAAACTACCTGCCAAAGCATTGATAATGCCACCGCCTACTTCGCCAACGGGTGCAGGTACATGAGTTAAAAAATGCCAGTTAACCTGTCCAACTCCTTGTTTAATAATATATAACAATATGATTATTAACGGCACCGTAATTAAAAAGGCAAAAAACATGATGACCCCTTTAAAGATCATGCTCTTGGTATTTCTGGTTCCTATTCTTGCTTCCATACCATTATATATTAGTGAATCGTGTGATTATTCTTTTACCTATCAGGTTAATAATAACAGTTACAAAGAATAATACTAAACCAAGTTCAATAAGCGCCGATAAATATAAAGTGTGGTCGGCCTCTGTAAATTCATTGGCAATAACGCTTGCCATAGTATTACCAGGTGCAAAAATACTGGTTGGTACGGCGCTGGTATTACCTATAAGCATGGTTACTGCCATTGTTTCGCCTAAGGCACGGCCTAATGATAAAAGCACACCTGCAAATAATCCTGTACGTGTGTAAGGCATAATAACACTCCGAATAACTTCATAACGTGTAGCTCCCAAAGCGTAGGCCCCTTCCTTTAATGGTGATGGCACCATCCTTATTAAAGTTATACCCAATGATGCACCATAAGGGATAATCATTATAGCCAGTATTAATGATGCTGTAAAAATGCCTATACCATAGGGTAGTACATGAAATTTAATTTCGAGAGTACGAACCATTGGTACCAGTACAAACAAACCCCAAAAACCATAAATGATGGATGGCACCGCGGCAATAAGTTCAATGGCATTTTTCAAAAATTCCGACAGCCAGCCTTTTGGATTATATTCACCTAAATAAATAGCAATGGCATATGAAAAAGGGATAGAAATAATAAGCGCTATAAACGATGTAAGCAAAGTGCCAATCAGAAATGGATA